>DASVXR010000311.1:0-3027 GCA_036392595.1 Sphingomicrobium sp. | reverse complement strand
TGCCGATCGGATCGAGCTCACGGACGTGCTCGCCGACGTGCCCGGCGACACGATCCTCAGGGATCCGCGCGAGTCAGGCGAGTGGAAGGAGACCTGGAGCGAAAAGCATGCGGCCGAGGACGGCCGGCCCGCCTTCCGCTTCGCTACCCTCGAGCGAGCCTAGGTCCTGGGGCGCCCCGTGGCGTAGGCCCTGAGCCGCTTCAATTGTTCGGCGAGGACCCCGTCGACGTCAGTGGCGAGCTTCTCGGCTCCGCCGTTGAAGAAGCCCGCTACTCGATAGTCCAGGATCAGCTGCGACCCTCCGGCGGCAGAGCGCACCTCCACGTTCATGACGCCGGTCGTCGCCTCGTAGAGCAGCGGGCCAAGCGCACCGGTGAGGACGATGCGCTTGCCCGGCTCGAGATAAGTGACGTGCATATGCTCGACCCCGCCGCCCTTGGGAAAACGCTCGCAGAAGCAACCGCCGGGCGTGAGCGCGAGCGTGAGATTCTTCGAAGCGCCGCTGTAGGTGTGCTCCGGGTCCCACCAGGCGGCCGCGTTGGTGAAGGAGGTGAAGGCCACGTCGGCGGGCACGACCAGGCTCACGCTCTCGCGCACCTCGAAGCCGTTGGGTGATGCGCTAACCACTTCGGCCGCGGCCGGTGAGCCGAACAACAGCGCGATTGCGGCGAGATATTTCATGAGCTCCTCCCGGAAGGAGGAGGATGCCGCGCTTAAGCGTCGCCGTCGAGTATCGCGTCGATCTGCGCCGCGACCTCGTCGACGGACGCCATGCCATCGACCCTCCGGACCAGCCCCTTGGCTTGGTAATAAGGCAGGATCGGCTCGGTCTTGGCGCGATACTCGGCCATACGCGTCCGGACCGTGTCTTCATTATCGTCCTTGCGGCGCTTGAACTCGGTCGATCCGCAGACGTCGCATACGCCCTCAACTGCCGTCGGACGGAAGCTGTCGTGATAGCCGGCGCCGCACTTGGCGCAGGTGAATCGGCCGGTGATGCGCTTCACCAGCTCGTCCTCGTCGACGACCAGCTCGATGACAAAGTCGAGCTTCCGCCCGCGCTCGGAGAGCAGCAGGTCGAGCGCTTCGGCCTGCGCCTGGGTGCGGGGATAGCCGTCGAAGATCGCGCCCGCATCGCCGGCGGCATCGAGCCGCTCCCCGATCAGCGCGCTGACGATGGCGTCGCTGACCAGCTCGCCCTTCTCCATGATCGCCTTGGCCTTGAGTCCGATCGGAGTCCCGGCGGCGACCGCTTGGCGAAGCATGTCTCCGGTCGACAGCTGGACCATCCCGCGGCTCGCCTGCAGCCGCGCCGCCTGCGTGCCTTTGCCTGCCCCCGGAGGGCCCAAGAGGATGATGTTCATCACGTTCGGCGCTCTCCCCTGATCGCCGGTGAAGCTAGCGCCTGCGCGGCGTGGTCTTGAGCTTCGCCTTCTTGATGAGGTCGCCGTACTGGTGCGCGATGAGGTGGCTCTGGATCTGGCTCACCGTGTCCATCGTCACGTTGACGACGATCAGCAGGCTGGTGCCGCCAAGGCGGAAGTTGAGGCCGGCCTGCGCCGACAGCATCTCGGGGATGAGGCATATCAGGGCCAGATAGGCGGCGCCCACGACGGTGATGCGATTGAGGAGATAGTCGAAATATTCCTCCGTCGCCTTGCCGGGCCGGATGCCCGGGATGAAGCCGCCGTGGCGCTTCAGATTGTCCGCCGTTTCCTCGCTGTTGAACTGAACGGCCGTGTAGAAGAAGGTGAAGAATACGATCCCGAGCCCGTAAAGCGCCATGTAGGCGGGCGAGCCGTGCTGCAGGAACGTGCTGATGGTGATCAGCCAGTCGCTCGCGCCGCCTTCCGGAGTGGCGCGGTTGCCGGCCCACTGAAGCACCGTCAGCGGCATCAGCAGCAGCGACGAGGCGAAGATCGGCGGGATGACGCCCGCGGTGTTGAGCTTGATCGGCAGGTGCGAACGCTCCTGCTGCATGCCCCGCACGGTCTGGCGCTTCGGGTACTGGATCAGCACCCGGCGCTGGGCACGCTCCATGAAGCAGATGAAGAGCACGAGCACTACCGCGAGGCCGACCACACCGATGGCGATGAAGGGGCTGAGCGTGCCGGTGCGGCTGCCCTCGAGCAGCTGGGCCACGCCCTGAGGCAAGCGCGCGACGATACCGGCCATGATGATCAGCGACACGCCGTTGCCGATGCCGCGGCTGGTGATCTGCTCGCCTATCCACATCAGGAACAGGGTTCCGCCGACGAGGCTGACCGTGCCCGCAATCTCGAACAGTAACCCTGGCTGGACGACGGCCGTTATGCCTTGCCGCATGGACTGCGATTCAAGGCCGCGCACCGCCAGGTAACCCTGAACGAGCGTGATCGCGACGGTGAGGTAGCGGGTATATTGATTGAGCTTCTTGCGCCCGGTCTCGCCTTCCTTCCGAAGCGCCTGCCAAGGGCCGTAGAGGGTCGCACCGAGCTGAACGACGATCGACGCCGTGATGTAGGGCATGACGCCCAGGGCCACGATGCTGAAGCGCGACAAAGCGCCGCCGGAGAAGGTGTTGAAGACGTCGAGGATTCCGCCGCTCTGGGTCTCGTAGAGCGCGTTCATCGCGACCGGATCGATCCCCGGGACTGGAACGAAGGATAGCAGCCGGAACAGGATCAGCGCGCCGAGCGTGAACCACAGCCTTTTCTTGAGGTCGGTCGCCTTCTGGAAATTGGCAAGTGTGATGCTGGAGGCGAGTTGTTCGGCTGCGGATGCCATTCAAAAAATTCCCCGGAAAAACAAACGGCGGCGACAGGCTTTCCGCCCCCCGCCGCCGATATAGTGGCTCATCGCCGCTTGTCTAAGACCTCTGAAAACTCAGGCTTCGGCTTTCGCGGCCGCCTTGCGCGAGCCCTTCTTCGCCTTGGCGAGCTCGGCCGGGTTCTTGCGCTCGATCAGCTCGATCGAGCCGCCGGCCTTTTCGACCGCCTCGCGGGCGCCCTTGGACGCACCGGCAACGCGAAGGTTGAGCTTGGCCTT
>DASVXR010000310.1:0-3073 GCA_036392595.1 Sphingomicrobium sp. | reverse complement strand
TCGCGACGGCCCTCTTTTACGGCGATTCGATGATCACGCCCGCAATCTCCGTGCTTTCGGCGGTGGAGGGCCTGACGACAGTCAATGCCGGGCTGCAACCGTTCGTCGTGCCCATCGCGGTGATCATTCTCGTCGGCCTCTTCGCGATCCAGTCCCGCGGGACGGCGCGTGTCGGGCTGATGTTCGGCCCCGTGATGATGATTTACTTCGCCGCGCTTGCCGTCCTCGGGCTGATGCACATCATGGACAAGCCCAGCATCGTCCTTGCCATGGTGAATCCGCTCAATGCGATGAGCTTCTTCATCGAGGAGCCGATCCGGGCATTCCTGGCGATGGGCTCGGTCGTGCTCGCCTTGACCGGCGCCGAGGCGCTCTACGCCGACATGGGGCATTTCGGGCGGCGCCCGATCAAGGTCGCCTGGCTCTACTTCGTCCTTCCGGCCTTGTTGCTCAATTATATGGGGCAGGGCGCGATGCTCCTGTCGCTGCCTCCCAACGCCGTCGCGGCGGAGGTCAAGGACCCGTTCTTCTATCTGGCGTCGGACTCGGCGAGGTTGCCGCTGGTGCTCATGGCAACGGCTGCGACCATCATCGCGAGCCAGGCGGTGATCTCAGGCGCTTTCTCGGTGACCCAGCAGGCGATCCAGCTTGGTTTCGTTCCGCGCCTGCGGATCACGCATACGAGCGAGAGCGCCGCCGGGCAGATCTACATTCCGGTGGTGAACTGGGCGCTCATGACCATGGTGCTGATCCTGGTCATGACCTTCAGGACCTCGTCGAACCTCGCCGCGGCTTACGGAATCGCGGTGACCGGCGCGATGCTGATCGACACTGTCCTCATCGCCGTCGTCTTCATCACCATGTGGAAGTGGAACCGGGTTCTCGCCGGAGCGCTGCTCGTGCTCTTCTTCACCGTCGATCTTGGCTACTTCAGCTCGAATCTCACCAAGATCCCCGCCGGAGGCTGGTTCCCGCTGCTCGTCGGCGCGATCGCCTTCACCTTCCTCACCACCTGGGCGAAGGGCCGCAAGCTGATGATCGACCGGATGAACGAGGCGAGCCTGCCGATGGAGATTTTCATCAAGTCGGCGGCCCCCAGCGCGGCGCGGGTTCCGGGAACTGCCGTGTTCATGACCAGCTCGTCGAGCGGCGTCCCGCACGCGCTGCTGCACAACCTCAAGCACAACAAGGTGCTTCACGAGCGCATCATCCTGCTGACCGTCAGGATCGAGGACGTGCCTTACGTCCAGCCGGACAAGAGGATCGAATACAAGGACTATGGCTCGGGCTTCTACCGGGTCGTCCTCCACTACGGGTTCATGGAGGAAGTGGACGTCCCCAGCGCGCTCGCCCAGCTCCAGGGCTGCGGGCCGCAGTGCAAGATGATGGACACGAGCTTCTTCCTTGCCCGGCAGACCCTGCTCGCCTCCTCGCGGCCGGGAATGGCGATATGGCGGGAGAAGCTGTTCGCCTGGATGCTGCGCAACGCCGAAAGCGCGATGGAATTCTTCAAGCTTCCGACCAACCGGGTCGTCGAGCTCGGCAGCCAAGTGGAGATTTGAACCACCGACGTCGGCGAGCATTGCTTCGTCATGGCGGAATATATCTCCTGGATAGCAACCGGCGCGACCATCGCGGCGGCGTGCATGACTGCGTCGAACCTCGGCGCGCGTGTCACCGGTTATGGCTTCGGGGTTTTCACGATAGGCTCGCTGTCGTGGCTGGCGACTGGAATGATGACCGGGCAGCCTGCGCTCATATGGACGAACGTCGTCCTCACCGTGCTGAATATCTTTGGCGTATGGCGGTGGCTCGGTCGCCGGGTTCAGGTCGAGGAGGGCGGCCGTTCCGCGGCCGAGGCAAGCGAGTCCATTCCGGGCGAGGCACTGTTTCCGGTGTCGCTCCTCGCTCGAGCGCCGGTGACGGTAGCCGGTGTACAGGCAGGTAGCTGTCTCGACGCGATGGCCGGGTGCCACAGCGGGAGGCTGGTTTATCTCGCCGTGTCGGAGGGTGGCGTGGGCGGTGTGGGCGAGGTGTTTCGCAAGCTCCCCTGGCGGGACGCATACGTCGATGCCGAGCAGGTTGTAGCCACAATTGCCGGCCGCGATCTTTCTTCGCTCGAGGAACTGCCGAAGGACCAATGGCCGGCGCGCTGATTCTGACGGCGAAACTCGGTCGTGACGACTTCGCATGGCTGGAAGGCCTGCGCCGGGCTCACTACCCGCCGGAGCGGAACCAGGTTCCTGCGCATCTCACGATCTTCCATGCGCTGCCCCCGTCGGCTGAATCCGAAGTTCGTGCTCGTGTCTCCGGGCTCGCCTGTGAAAAGGCGCCGCAAGCCATCATCGGCGGACTGATGGATCTCGGAGGCGGAGTCGCATTCCGCGTGGTCTCACCGGACCTCGACCGGATGCGCCAGGATTTGGCGCTCGACCTGCACGGCCTGCTCGGGGCTCAGGACAGCGGCGGCTGGCGGCCGCACATCACCATTCAGAACAAGGTGGCTCCTAAAGTCGCGCGGGCGCTGATCGCTGAGCTTGGGCGGCACTTTCAACCGAGGCCGCTAGTCATCAGCGGCCTGGGCCTGCATCGCTATGTCGACGGTCCGTGGCAGGACCTCGCCACCTGGAGTTTTCGGGGGCGCTAGGAGAGGTCGCCTACGCCGTCGCAGCTGAGATCGAAGGCTGCGAGGCCCGATTCGAGTACCGAGGCTAGCATCGGCTGTTCCATCAACTCGTCGATCGCTCCGTCGGTGCCGTCGCTGACCAGGTCCTGGGCCTCGTTCATGGCCTCGTCCCAGTCGGCCGCTTCATAGGTCCCCTGTCCGACCCAGGAGAACGCGACCACTTCGGCCAGCTGGTCCTCGCCGAGGTCCTCGAAAGCGGCGCGGAGCTCTTCCTCCACGCTGTCATTGATCTCGTCCTCGAGGACGCTCAGCGTCCCTTCCTGCTCGTCGTCGACATTGTCGGCATCCTCCCCGCGGTCGTAGTCGCTCGCGGTCTGCGCCTCATATTCGCGCGCCCGAAGGATGATCCGGCAAAGGGTGTCGAGGGGAGTGAGGGGGTCCATTGGC
>DASVXR010000309.1:0-3035 GCA_036392595.1 Sphingomicrobium sp. | reverse complement strand
CGAAAAGGCCGCGGATCCGGCCGCCCCACCCCAGAAGACTAGTCATGCGGGGAACATATAGAGGCCCGCCAAAGCGAAAAATAGTGGCAAGCCGTGGCGGGCCTCCTATGTGCTCGGGGCATGGCGTCGGATGAGGCATTGGAGCTCGAGGGCCTGCCCCACGCAGAGCGGGTCCGGTCGGCGAAGGTGAAAGGCGGCGTTGCGATGGTCATCGCCGACGCGACCGGCCTTGGCGAGAGCGAGCGCAATGCGCTGGAGCAGGAGCTTCGGTCGGCGGCGGAAGCGACCCGGGGCGTTAGCCAGGCGAAAGTCGCGCTGACGGTGTCGGAGCCTTCGCGCAAGCTCATCGCGATCGGCAGCGGCAAGGGCGGTGTAGGCAAGTCCACCGTCGCGGCGAACCTGGCGATCGCGCTGGCGAGGGCGGGTCACAAGGTCGGGCTGATCGATGCCGATATCTACGGACCTTCGCAGCCGACGATCCTCGGGACGTACGCCAAGCCGGAGGCGGCAGACGACCGCCTGATCCCCGTCGAGGCGCATGGCCTCAGGTTCCTCTCGCTCGGGCAGCTCGTCTCGCCCGGCCACGCGCTCGCCTGGCGCGGGCCGATGGCGACGGGAGCGCTCGCCCGGCTGATCGAAGCGGACTGGGGCGATTGCGAGCTTCTGCTCGTCGACCTTCCGCCCGGCACGGGCGACGTGCAGCTCTCCCTCATCCAGCGCTCGCGGCCGGACGGCGCAGTGATCGTCTCGACGCCGCAGGATCTGTCGCTGATCGATGCGCGGCGAGCCGTCGACCTGTTCCGCAAGACCGGCGTGCCCGTGCTCGGGATCATCGAGAATATGGCGACCTACGCCTGCCCCAACTGCGGCGAGACATCGCATCCGTTCGGCATCGGCGGAGCCGAAGCGGCAGCGGCGGAGATGGGCGTGCCGTTCCTCGGCCGCCTGCCGCTGTCACTCGCGATCCGTGAGGCATCGGACATGGGGCAACCGCCGGCCGTTTCTGGGGGCGCGGAGGCGGACGCCTTCGTCGTGCTCGCGGGCCGGCTGCTCGAAAGCCTGGAAACCCCCGTCCGCTGAAGCCGTTTTCAGGCCATGCCGCTTACCCGCGACGAGGATATCGCCGACCTGCTGACCAATGCGCGGACGATCGCCGTCGTCGGCGCGTCTGACCGGCCGAGCCGGCCGTCCTATGGCGTGATGAAGTTCCTGCAGGACCACGGCTATCGGGTGCTTCCAGTCAATCCGCAGATCACCGGCGAGCATGTGCACGGCGAGTTCGTCTGGCGCGAGCTGGCGCAGATCGGAATGCCGATCGACATCGTCGATATCTTCCGCCGTCCGGAGGCCGCGGGCGAGGCCGTCGATCAGGCGATCTTCGTCGGCGCCAAGGCAGTGTGGATGCAGATCGGAGTGGTGAATGAGGAAGCCGCCGCGCGCGCTGAAGGGGCGGGCCTCAAGGTCGTCATGGACCGTTGCCCGAAGCTGGAGATTCCACGCCTCCACCTGCCGCCGGTAAGTGTGAGCGCCGGCTGACCTACAACGAATGCCCGATCGCCACGGAGAACCGGTAATCGTTCTCCGGATGCGACAGTCGAATGCGCCGATAGACGGGCACTCCGAGCGAAGCTCCAACGGACCAGCCGGCGGCAGAATTGAAGCGCGCGCCGGGGGCAAGCCACAGCGTCTTGCCGCCACTGGCACGTTCGACCTCACCGGCAATGGTCTGACGCCCCTCCCACTCGCCGGCGATTTCGACGAACGCATCCCACGAGGATCCCGGGCGGTCGTGATGCTCGTCGACGTCGTCGCCATGATGATGGTTGTGGCTTGATTCCAAGTGCTCGTGCTCAGCCGGCCCGAAGCGGTGCGACAGCGCGATACCGCCCTGAAGCCGGTCACCTAGTTGCGTGTGCTGCGTGCCCTTTCCGGATATCTGGTAGAGCGCGCTGGCGCTGATCCGAAGCCCGCCGGCCTTCGTCGAAGCGGAGGCGCCGAGAATCGGGTCCCAGCTGCCGGTGCCAGGCTGATGCTCGGTTTCCAGCCGATTGCCGGCAAGGTCATGCTTGCGCGTGCTGCCGGTCGGCATCTTGATTCCGCCGATCAGGGCGAAGCCGGTGTTTTCCCCATCGGTAAGCCGGTATTTGGCGAGTAGGCTCATATCGCCGATGCCCGAAACGCTGCCGAGCCGCTCGACCTCGCCGTCCTCGGCAGCGCGCAGGTCATCGCGACGAACGTAGGGCAGCTCGGCGGAGATGGTCAGCTCGTGGGTAATGCCATAGGCCCCACTGATCGAGGCGTTCAGATTATAGTCGGTGTTGTGACCGGCGATCCCGGCGCTCGAAAGCGACTCCAGTTCCTGGTCGCTGCGGTGCTTGGGGCGAGTGTAGATCAGGCGGGCTCCGACGGCCGCGTGCCCGGCGTCGAGTGTGTCCGGCCCCGATACGATCAGCCCGCCGCCGAGGCTGGTCGGGCCCATATGGTCCGCCAGCGCCGGCGCCGCGACCAGCACGAAAGCAAATAAGGGGAAGGCTGCACGCATGGGCGGCGCATTGGCGTCCAGGACGCAAGGCAGCAAGCCCCCGGCCGAGAAACCCTACAGCTGTTCCCCCACAACCACAGTTGCAATTTTTCTGTTTCCTGTCAGCATCTTCCGCTGTCCTACCGTGGATGAGTCGGAGGGGGGCGTCATGAAATTGAGCAAATGGATTCTGTCGGGGCTCGCAGCTTCGGCAGCGCTTTGGGCCACGAGCGCCGCGGCGCAAATGGGACCGGTGCAGCGCAGCGGCAACAGCTATCATGCCGCGGTTTGTCCAAGAGCTGCCGCTGGGCCAGGAGCGGCGCACTGTCACGCTCACGTCGTGACGGATGCTCGCGGCAATCCGATCAACGGCCAGTCGGAGTTTCAGCCGCTCGCTACTCCGGCGGGCTACGGCCCCGCAGACCTGCGAAGCGCGTACAACATCCCTGCTGGCGCGGGCAGCGCGTCGTACACGATCGCGATCGTCGATGCCTTTGGCTATCCGCATGCCGAG
>DASVXR010000308.1:0-7146 GCA_036392595.1 Sphingomicrobium sp. | reverse complement strand
TCCGTGAAAGGCAGGCTGCCGTAGAAGTTCGCAAGCTTCAGCGCGTTGCCGGAATCAACCAGGCTGTCGCCGAATACAAAGGCCCCTGTGTACGCCACAACGCCCTCCTCGCGGGGGCCTTACCGGCCGCGCTTCGGACAGAAGCGACTCGCGCCACACTCCCCCGTCTGCTCGAAGGGTCGATCAAACCTTCCGGCAAAACAATATGTTAAATGGTTAACGGCAGTCCCTAGAAGCGGTCCGCGGGCAGGCTGACGGGCCCGACGAGCTGCTCGTGCCGGGCGATTGCGAAGCGATCCGTCATCCCGCCAACAAAGTCCGCGATGGTGCGCAGCTGCTCCTCGCCTCCAGCCTCGCGCTGCCAGTCGGGGGGAAGGCGGGACGGGTCCTCGCGATAGGCATTGGCAAGGTTCGTGACGACACGCTGCGCTTCCTTGCGGACCCGCTCGAGCTCCGGCGAGCCGTAGAGGCGTTCATAGAGGAAGCGCTTGAGCTGCTGCTCTTCGGCGGACAGCTCGTCCGAGAAGCCGGCGAGCGCGCGTCCGGCCGAGCGCACGTCGTCGATCGTCTCCACGCCTGATTCGGCGACGCGCCGCTGCGTTTCGGCGAGCACGTCCTCGACCATTGCGCCGATCATGTCCCGAACAAGCGCGCGCTGCCGTTTTTCCGGCGCGATTCCCGGGTGGCGCTGCTCGATGGCCGCCCACAGCCGCCGAACGATCGGCAGCTGCAGCAGCTCGTCGAGGTCGAGCAAACCCGCTCTCAACCCGTCGTCCACGTCGTGATTGTCGTAGGCGATATCGTCGGAAATTGCCGCGACCTGCGCCTCCAGGCTCGGCCAGGTCGAAAGCTCGAGGTCCCACTCCTTGTTGGCCTCGGCCATCGCCCAGCTCTGCCGGGAAACCGGGCCATTGTGCTTGGCGAGTCCTTCGAGGGCTTCCCAGCTGAGGTTCAGGCCATCGAAGTCGGGATATGGAGTCTCCAGCTTCGTCACGATTCGGATGGTCTGGGCATTGTGGTCGAAGCCGCCCGCGTCGGCGAGCGCGGCGTTCAGCGCATCCTCTCCCGCATGGCCGAACGGCGGGTGACCGAGATCGTGCGCGAGGCTCAGCGTCTCCGTCAGGTCTTCGTTGAGCCCCAGCGCGCGCGCCATGGTCCGCGCAATCTGCGCCACCTCGAGGCTGTGGGTCAGCCGAACCCGGAAATGGTCGCCGTCGGGAGCGACGAAGACCTGCGTCTTGTGCCGCAGCCTGCGGAAGGCGACGGAGTGGATGATCCGGTCGCGGTCGCGCTGGAAGATGTCGCGCGGACCTCGCGGACCTGAATTGCTCTCGGGGTGGAGGCGGCCGCGTGAGCTCGCGGGATTGGCGGCAACGCCGGAAGGAAGCTTCATTCCGTGCCGAGTGGCACAATCTGATCCGTTGCGGAATTGGTCCAGCGGAATGAGTTGATGCCGACGGAGTCCAGATCGTCGGCGAAAATCTGCGCATCGGACGGGCCGCGGAAGGGCCCGATCACGAGGCGCGCCCGGTCCGGGCTCCGCGCGACATAACCCCTGATGCCTTCAAAGAGGTCGCGGTGGTCCGACTTCATGCGGTCGAATTCGCTTTGCAAGGCACCGGGACTGGCGCCGCTGGAAAGCTGCAGCCAAACTTTTCCAACGCCTCGAGCCACGGGGGCAGGAGCTTGCCGGACCGGCGCGGCATAAGCGACCTGCACGGGCTGCGGCTGCTGCACGACGGGAGCCGGGGGCGGAGCAGCGGGCACCTTGAGGTAATCGTCGACGCGGCCGGCGCTTTGCGGGCCCGCGTAGGCATATTGCGGGCTTCCCGAATCCGGGAAGATGCCGAGGTTCACGGCCGCCGCCTTCTGCGCCGGGCCAAGGCTCGAAAGCTTCTGCAGGAAGGGCGCCACTCGCGCCCAGCTCCCGGGCATTGCCGCATCGGTTGCGACCATCGCTCCATTGCTGTCGCCGGTCAGCGCAAGGATGAAGGCACGGCAGCGATTGACCGAGCCATCGCCGCGTGCGGCGAGCGGAGCGAGCATCTGCAATGCGCCTGCGCGATCGCCGCTGATCGCCAGGCTGAGCGCCAGGCGGCGCCGCGCCTCGTCTCCGTCAGGTCCGGCGAGTGCGGCACGATAGTCCGCCTGCGCCTGCGCCTGGCGGCCCATCAGGTCGTAAGCGAGGCCGCGATCGGCGCCGAATGTGGCAACGGGCGCGCCGAGCTGCTGGGCCCGGGTGAAATAGGGCAGCGCCGCCTGCGGTTCGCCGTTCGCGACGGAGATGGCGCCCATCCCGGCCTGCGGAAGCGGGCTCTTCGGATCGACCTCGTCGGCGCGAGCGAAGAAGCCCGCGGCGGTCTGGGTGTCCCCGAGCTCGAGCGCCGCCTTGCCGGCGCCGATCAGCGCGCTGAAGTCCCTGGGGTCGGACGCGAGGGTGCGGACATGCCGGGCGAGCGCCGCGGCAGCGCTTTCGGAAGTAGCAGAATAGCCCGTTTGCGCCGCCGCCGGAGTCAGCGCGGCAACGCCCGACAGGGCGAGCAGCACGGCCGCAAAGCGCAATCCTGGCATGAAATGTCCCCGCATCATCCCTCCCGTGCGGTACAGAATCTTGCCGGAAGCTTTCTGCCTAGATGCTTTACGGTGAGCTGTGCCGACGAGACGGCGAGGCGGTCTCAACGCCCGCGCGGGTAAACGAAGTAAACGAAAAGGGCAGCCGCGGAGGCTGCCCTTCCCTGTTCGTTGAAGCCGTAGCTACTGGTTGTTCTGGCGATTCAGGAATCGCGGAATGTCGATCGGCTCGTGCAGTCGATTGCTCGTTTCGTCGATCTGCGCTTTCTGCGCCCCGCGAGCGATGTTGGACATGCGCTCGAACAAGGTGCCCCCGCCGGTTGGCGCGGCTTCGTCGGCGCTATCCTCTTCCTCCGGCGGAGCGATCGGAGGCTTGCCGACGGGCGATGTCAGGATGTCGTCGGCATCAAGGACGAGCTCGTCGCTTTCCGGCTCCTCGGTGAACTCGGTCAGCTCGAGCGGCTCTTCCTCGGCAACCGGAAGCTCCGGCTCCGCGACGGCGGCCGTCGTTGGCGCTGCAGGCGCGGAACGCTGCGGGAAGGTGAAGACCTTGCCCGGCGTCGGCTGGGCAACCGCGTCCGCGTCGATGCCGGTGGCGACGACGGAGACCCGGATCTTGCCGCCGAGGTCGTTGTTGAAAGCCGATCCCCAGATGATGTTCGCGTCGGGGTCGACCAGCTCCTTGATGTGGCTCGCGGCCTCGTCGACCTCCATCAGGCGCATGTCCTCGCCGCCGGTGATCGAAATGATGACGCCCTTGGCGCCCTTCATGCTCACTCCGTCGAGCAGCGGATTCGAAATCGCCTTTTCGGCGGCCTGGATCGCGCGATTGTCGCCGTCGGCCTCGCCCGTGCCCATCATCGCCTTGCCCATCTCGCTCATCACCGAGCGGACGTCGGCGAAGTCGAGGTTGATGAGGCCCGGCATGACCATCAGGTCGGTGATTCCGCGGACGCCCTGCTGGAGCACCTCGTCGGCCATCTCGAACGCTTCCTTGAAGGTCGTTTCCGAGTTGGCGAGGCGGAACAGGTTCTGGTTCGGAATGACGATCAGCGTATCGACGTGCTGCTGAAGCTCCTGGATGCCCGAATCGGCGGCGCGGCTGCGGCGAGCGCCTTCGAAGGCGAACGGCTTCGTCACCACTCCAACCGTCAGGATGCCCTTGTCGCGGGCGGCCTTGGCGATGACCGGAGCGGCGCCGGTGCCGGTGCCTCCGCCCATGCCCGCGGCGATGAAGCACATGTGCGCACCGTCGAGCGCCTGGACGATCTCCTCGAGGGTCTCTTCGGCCGCGGCGCGCCCGATCTCCGGCCGCGAGCCGGCGCCCAAGCCCTGCGTGATCTTCAAACCCAGCTGGATCCGGCGATCGGCTTCCGAATTGTTGAGCGCCTGCGCGTCCGTGTTGGCGACGACGAAGTCGACGCCCTGGACGTCGGCGCGCATCATGTTGGCAATGGCGTTGCCGCCTGCCCCGCCGACGCCGATCACGCTGATCCGCGGGCGAAGTTCGTCAACCTCGGGCCGGATGAAATCGATGCTCATGGACCAAATCCCCCCTCAAGCGGCAAAGCACTGAGCCTTCTGGACGAATCTTTGAATCATCCCGAGTCGCAAGCCAAGAGAAAAAGTTAACAGTGGCTACGAAAGTGGGGAAAAAGTGATGTGAAAGACTCACTTTTTGCTACATTTCGGAGGTGTAAGCGCTGGTAAACGGAGCTGCCGCCCCGCGCGCCTGGTCCTCAATTGCAAATTGTCGGAGTCGAAGGCCCCTGGCCATCGGAGAAGCAGTCACCGCGCGCGGCATCGGCGCTGCTCGCGGTCCTAAGGCCCACGGCGAGCATGATCGCCAAAGCGGCGATCACCACGACTGCTGCGTACTTCATGCGCATGACCACATCCTATGCGCGATATCTTTCAATGAAGTAACCGATGGTTTGCAGCGTCTTAATGGCGATCAGCGTCTGAGCGTGGATTTTTCCCTACTGTGGACATCTTGCCGCACTTGCGGAAATCCGCGCCGGCCAGGGCTCTGGCCAATTGCCGGTTAACCTTTTCTAAGAACCACGAGGCGCAGAAAGCTCCCAAAGCCAGTCGGAGGGAATGGAATGGGCGCGCCCGTTTCAAAGATTGAAGCTGCCGAAGAGACGACAGCAGAAGAGCTGCTGAGCGCATTGAAGCACATTGAAGCCGGCGAGCGCCGCAAGCATGCGAGCATGTACAATTACTGGCTCGCAATCCGTCGCGGCGGCCAGCTTCCGCCGATCCGCGATCTCGATCCGCTGGAGATCACCGATGCCGCGCCGCTGGGCGTCCTGCTCGAGCTCGTCGACGGAGGCGAGGACGCGGAAATCCTGCACGTCGGCGAGACCCTGCGCTCGCACGTCGCGGTAAAGAAGCTGAGCGAAGCGCCGGATCCGTCGGTGCTTTCGTGCATCGCGGGCAAGGTCGGGATCGTGAGGATCTCGAGGAACGCGCTCGCATTCGAGGACCATTTCCTCGATATCGACGGCACGACCCGCTGCAGCATCACGCTGCTGCCGTTCAGCATGAGCGGTGACACGGTCGACTTCATCTATTGCCTCGTCAGCGTCGAGACCGGCGTGACCTTCAGCGAAGAGGAACCTGTCGCGGTCGTGGAAGAGCCGACTGCACCGGAGGCTGTCACGGAAGAGGCAGAGGCGCCTGTGGAATCCGTGGCCGAGGAGGCAGAACCCGTCGCCGCGGCAGAGCCGGAGATGGTCCAGGAGCCGGAGCCTGCCGCTGACGAGGCCCCCGTCGAAGCTACCCCGAACGCTTCGGACGACATGGAGCTGCCCAAGTTCCTGACCGATCCGGAGCCGACCGCCGGCCCCGATGCGAAGCCCGGCTTTTCGAAGATTTTCGACGCGCTGGCGGGTGCGAAGGGATTCTTCGGAACCGTTGCGCCGTCGGAACCTGATGTGCCGCCCACGAACGACTCCGATGAAACCGAATTCGCCATCGAAGAGCCCGAGGCCCTTACGCCAGAGGCAGAGGAGCCCGAGCCGGTCACAGAAGAGCTCGTCGCCGTTCCGGAAGAACCGGAAGCCCTTGCCGAGCAGCCCGTCGCCGATGCGGTTGACGAAGAGATTGAGGAGCCGGCCGCGCCCGAGCTCGAAAATGTCCAAGAACCCCGCAGTATGGAGGGAACCTTGCAGACCAAACTGACCGAAGTTCGTTCGAAGGCGGACGAGGCCCGCGCAGCACGGCTGCGGAGCGAGGCCCTGATCGTCGAGGGCCTCAGCGCGGCTTATGACTTCGCGCTCGACGCCGAGGACGCCCCGGAAGAATATCTGCGGCTGGTCGAGGGCCAGGGCCTCAAGATCCAGCTTCGTTCGCCGATGAAGCCGGTCGTGAAGCTGGCTTTCGACGGCTATGTCGACGACGAGACGATCAAGGAGCTCGAAGCAGTGCTCGCCTGGGCGCTCAAGTCGGATCTGCCGCGCGGCACGCTGGCGGAGCGGATCGAAGCCGAAGGCGGGATCAGCGCAATCGCCAATGGGCAGAAGGCGCGCCGGGCGACCGACGCCTGAGGATTAACGGCTTTTCGATTCGCCGAGCTTGAGGCCTTCGACGAGGGCCTCGACAGCCATCTTGCGTGAAATCTCCGTGAGCACCGGCGAATGCTCGTCGGTCTGGATAGTCGCCAGGCGGTGCGTGCGGGTCGCGATCGAGCGCATCTCGCCGATCGTCTTCTCGGACAATTGCTTCTGGTCACTGAGAAGCCGGTCGAGCACCGCCTCGGCGAGCGGAGTTTCGAATTCCAGCCCGGCGAATTCCTGGCAGTTCCAGACGACTCGGCAATATTGAGTCTCGAGCCCTGTGATGCTGAGCAGCACCCAGCTGTCGGGATTGGGCCCGGACGTCGCCTCGATTCGGCAGCCGTGCGTCGAGATATCGATCAGGCGCACGCTGACGCGGCCACGGCCCGGCTCGCGGATCGATGCGTCGAGGCGCAGCGCGCTCCGTTCGACGCGCCGGCGTTCAGCCGGATTTTCTACTGCCGTCTTGGACTTGCTCATGCCGAGCGTTGCTCCGCCCTTTCCATGAGCGGCAAGGATGAGCCACGAAGGTGAACAAATGGTTCCCGCTACAGCCAAAAGGCCGCGGATGGCTCGTCGGTGGTGTTAACCGTGATGGTCGCAACGAGGCGGTCGCCGATCCACACTTCGCGCAGGCCCGAGTTCTTCATCGCCCGTGCGATCGCGATCGCTTCGTCGTCGTTCTCGGCCGTCACCCACTCGACTTCGACGACATGCTTCCTCCGGTCGAGCCGGTAGATGCGGTAGCTTTTCGCCATTCGTGAAGAATAGCATGATACGCCTGCGCAACGAACGCACGGCTGTTCCGTTCGGCCCTGCGCGCAGGCAAAACAGCGTAACCGTAAGTGGGTTAGCGCGCCTTAACCTTAACGGGTCAATCGAACTCGACCTGCTCGATCTTCGGAACGCCAACCGCCCACCAGATCGCGCCGACAGCTGCCACCCCCGCCGTCAGGTAAAATGCGCTCGCATAGCCGGCGCGGTCGATGATGATGCCGGTGACGATCGGGCCGAA
>DASVXR010000307.1:0-3939 GCA_036392595.1 Sphingomicrobium sp. | reverse complement strand
CGGCGTCGCCGTGCTCCCCGGCAAGCTCACCGATTGCGAGAGCCAGGACATCACCCGCAACGAGGTCTTCCTCGTGGAAGGCGACAGCGCCGGCGGCTCGGCCAAGCAGGGCCGCAACCGGCACAACCAGGCGATCCTTCCCCTTCGCGGCAAGCTCTTGAACGTCGAGCGTGCGCGCTTCGACCGGATGCTTTCGTCCAAGGAAATCGGAACGATGATCCAGGCCCTGGGCGCGGGAATCCGCGAGGACTGGGACATCACCAAGCTGCGCTACCACAAGATCGTGATCATGACGGATGCCGACGTCGACGGCGCGCATATCCGGACTTTGCTGCTCACCTTCTTCTTCCGCCAGATGCCGCAGCTCATTGAGAACGGCCACCTCTTCATCGCCCAGCCGCCGCTCTACAAGGTGAGCCGCGGCCGGTCGGAGGTCTATCTCAAGGACGATGCCGCGCTCGACGATTATCTCGAGGAAGCGGGGCTCGAAGGTCTCGTGCTCGACGGCGCCGAGGGGCAGCGGTCGGGCAATGACCTGAAGGCGCTAGTCGACCATGCGCGGCGGATGCGCACCCTGATGCGCTACGCGCCGCGCAAATATGATCCCGCGCTGATCGAGGCGCTGGCGATCAACGGCGCGCTCAGGCCGAACCTCGACAAGGACGGCAAGGCCAAGGCCGTCGCGCAGGTCGCCGAATGGCTCAATGCCGGCGACGATGAGGCGGAATGGTCGGGCGAACTGGCCGCCGAGGGCGGCTATTTGCTCAAGCGGCTGTGGCGCGGAGTAACTGACGCCTACATCTTCGAGCCGAGCTTCCTCGTCTCCGCCGAGGCGCGAAAGCTCGACACGCTGGCTAAGGAGCAGGCCGCGGCCTACGCCAAGCCCTCGTCGCTGCGCGCGCTCAAGAAGGGCGCGGTGACCGAGGAGCAGAAGCCGGACCCGATCGAGGGCGTCGAGGCCGACGAGCAGCCGACCGAAGCCGACACCAAGGGCAAGCCGGTGGCGATCACGCGCCCGTCGGAGCTGCTCGACGCCGTGCTCGCGGCCGGGCGCAAGGGCCTGTCGATCCAGCGCTACAAGGGCCTTGGCGAAATGAACGCCGAGCAGCTGTGGGAGACGACTCTCGACCCCGCCAACCGCTCGCTTCTTCGGGTCGAGATCGCCCAGGCCGACGTCGCCGACGAGATCTTCACGCGCCTAATGGGCGACGTCGTCGAACCGCGCCGCGAGTTCATCCAGGACAATGCGCTGAGCGTCGCCAACCTCGACGTTTAGGAACCTTTGGGCAGCCGCGGCTATTGGCGGGCAAGTGACTGACGTGCCCACCATCACCGTGGCGAGCTACAATATGCGCAAGGCGATCGGCCTCGATCGCCGCCGCGACCCGCATCGCGTGCTTCGCGTGCTGCACGAGATCGACGCCGACGTGGTCGCGCTGCAAGAGGCCGACAAGCGCTTCGGCGGGCGCGGCGCGGCGGTCCCGCACGAGCTCATCGACAGCCACAGCCATTACAAGCCGGTGCATTTGGGCGTGCGGCACAAGCGGCCGTTGGAGAAGGTGCGCAAGCACGCCGACCGGCTGCTCAAGGTCAACACGCGCAACATCGGCTGGCACGGCAATGCGATCCTGGTGAAGCCGCACATCGGGGTGCTCGACTGCGTGGCGCTCGAGCTGCCGACGCTGGAGCCGCGCGGCGCGGTGATCGCCGAGCTGCTGATCGACGAGAAGCCGATCCGAGTCGTCGGAATGCACCTCGACCTGTCGGGCCTGTGGCGGCGGCGGCAGATGCGGACGATTCTCGAGACGATTGCCCGCCGGCCGCAGAAGATGCCGACGATCCTGATGGGCGACACCAACGAATGGCGCACCGAGGCCGGGGTGCTGCGCGAGATCGAGCCGGACTTCCACGTCGCGCCGACGGGCCCCAGTTTCCACGCCCGTCATCCCGTCGCCCAGCTCGACCGGATCATCGTCGACAAGGAGCTGAACATCGAGGCCGCCGGAGTGCACATGAGCGCTGCCGCCCGCCGCGCGTCGGACCATCTGCCGATCTGGGCGCGGGTGTCGGCCTAGCCGGCGATCTTCCTCAAGCGGCGGCGCTGGATCGACGAGCCGATGCCCATCGCCTCGCGATATTTCACGACGGTTCGCCGGGCGACGTCGAAGCCGCGCTGCTTGAGGAGCGCCGCGATTGCGTCGTCGCTGAGGATCTCGGTCTCGGCATCGATCACTTCGCGGATCGCCGCCTTGACGGCTTCCGCAGCGGCGCCCTCACCCTCCGCCGAGGCGACGCCCGATCCGAAGAAATATTTGAGTTCGAACAGTCCGCGGTCGCAGAGCAGGTATTTGTTCGAGGTGACGCGGCTGACGGTGGACTCATGCATGTCGATCGCCTCGGCGACCTCGCGCAGCGTCAGCGGCTTCATCGCCGATACGCCGCGCTCGAAGAAGCCCTGCTGCCGCTTCACGATCTCGGAGACGACCTTGACGATCGTCCGCGCGCGCTGGTCGAGCGCCTTCACCAGCCAGCTCGCGCTCGCCAGGCATTCGCTGAGCCATGCCCGAGACTTCTTGTCCTGGGGCCCGGACTTCAGCTCCTGGTAGTACCGCCGATTGACCAGCAACCGCGGCAGGGTCGCCTGGTTGAGCTCCACGGCGAAGCCCGCGCGCGTCCGTCGCACGAACACGTCGGGCGTGACATCCTCGCCTGCTGAGCCGGAGAATTGGCAGCCGGGCTTCGGGTCGTATGCCCTAAGCTCGCGGATCATGTCGGCGAGATCCTCTTCGTCGACTCCGCAAATCCGCTTGAGGTCGCTCGTCCGCCCCTTCGACAGTAGGTCGAGATTGTCGATGAGGCGCGCCATCGCGGGATCGTAGCGATCCGCCGCCTTCGCCTGCAGAGTGAGGCACTCGGCCAGCGATCGGGCGCCGACGCCGGGCGGATCGAGGCCCTGCACGAGCTGGAGCGCCTTCTCGACCGTCGGGACCGGCGCGCCGCTCAGCTCCGCAATCTGCTCCAGCGGAACGGTCAGATATCCGGTCTCGTCCAGCGTCTCCGCGATGATCCGGGCGAGATCGCCCTCCGGACCGGAAGCCCCGTGAAGCTGGTCGACCAGATGCTCGGCAAGCGAGGCCGCCGAATATTGGACGCGGTCGAAGTCGAACGCCTCCTCGCCCGAAGGCGCCCCCACCACGTCGGCGAAGCTGTCGGTTTCGAGCGCCTCCGACTGCCAGTCCATGTCGAGCGGGCGGTCGTCCTCCGCCTGGCCCATGATGAGATTGTCGGCGCCCGGGTCTTCCGGCGCCTCTTCCCCAGCGTCCTCGTCCGCCATGAAGTCGCTGGCCGGCTGCTCGCCTCGCTCATCGTCGGAAGGCGCCTCGAGCAGCGGGTTCTTGGCAAGCTCCTCGGCGATGAACGATTCGAGCTCGAGGTTGCTGAGCTGGAGGAGCTTGATCGCCTGCTGCAGCTGGGGCGTCAGCACCAGCTGCTGGGTTTGGCGAATGCTTAGGGAGGGCCCGAGACCCATGGACGCCAGGCTCCGCTAGAGCGCGAAGCTCTCGCCGAGGTAGAGGCGCCGGACCTCCTGGTCGGCGACCAACGCTTCGGGAGTACCGGCGAACAGCACCTGTCCGTCGTAGATGATGCAGGCGCGGTCGACGATGTCGAGCGTCTCGCGGACATTATGGTCGGTGATGAGGACGCCGATGTCACGCTGCTTGAGCTCGCGCACGAGCTCGCGGATGTCGGCGATCGAGATCGGGTCGATGCCGGCGAACGGCTCGTCGAGCAGCATGATCGAGGGCTCCGCGGCCAGCGCCCGGGCGATCTCGCACCGGCGCCGTTCGCCGCCCGACAGCGCCATTGCCGGCGAGTCGCGCAAGCCTTCGATGCCGAACTCTCCGAGCAGCTGCTCGAGGCGGTCGCGGCGCGCGTTCG
>DASVXR010000306.1:0-5161 GCA_036392595.1 Sphingomicrobium sp. | reverse complement strand
GGTGTTCCGGCCCTTCATGCTCGCCCATCCGCTCGAGGACGCCAGGCTCTCGCTCGACGATTTTGCGGCCGAGTGGAAGTGGGACGGCATCCGGGTCCAGCTCGTGCACGCCGGCGGCGAGACTCGCCTCTACAGCCGCACGGGCGACGACATTTCGCGCAGCTTTCCCGATATCGCCGAGGCGTTCCGAATTCCCGCCGTGCTCGACGGGGAGCTTCTCGTGCGGGGGGAGGCGCAAGGTTCCGGGCTCGAGGTCACGTCTGCGGCAAGCTTCAACGCGCTCCAGCAGCGCCTGGGCCGCAAGAACGTCAGCCAGAAGATGCTCGGCACTTATCCCGCCTTCGTCCGCCTCTATGACGTCCTGCTGATCGGCGACGAGGATTTGCGCGAGCTCGCCTGGACCGAACGGCGCAAGCGACTCGAGGGCTTTGCCGAAAGACTAGAGGACGAGAGATTCGACGTGTCGCAGCTGATCCACGCGGAAAGCTTCGAAGAGCTGGAGGACCTGCGGCTCAACGCCCGCGACGTCGCGATCGAGGGAATCATGCTGAAGCGCCGGGACAGCCCCTATGTCGCGGGGCGCCGAACGGGCCTCTGGTACAAGTGGAAGCGCGACCCGCTCACCGCCGACTGCGTGCTGATGTACGCACAGCGGGGGTCGGGAAAGCGGTCGAGCTATTACAGCGACTACACCTTCGGCTGCTGGACCGACGAAGGCGAGCTCCTCCCGGTGGGCAAGGCCTATTTCGGATTCACCGACGAGGAGCTGCGCTGGTTGGACCGCTGGATCCGCGGCCATACCGTCCAGCGCTTCGGCCCCGTGCGCGAGGTCGAGAAGAGCCTGGTCCTCGAAGTGGCCTTCGATTCCATCCACCGGAGCGGCCGCCACAAGTCAGGCCTCGCCATGCGCTTTCCGCGGATCAGCCGGATCCGCACCGACAAGCCGGCGAGCGAAGCCGATCGTCTCGCGACTCTGCAGGCAATGGTAACTTGAAGCGCGCGGCCGAGCCGCTAAGCCTGCTCGCAATCCGGGAGTGAGGGATTCCAATGCTTAAACATCTGCTTGCGGGCGCTGCCGCGCTCGCCGCCGCGACCGCGGCCAATGCCGAAACCTATGCGATCCAGGCCGGGCGGCTGATCGTCGACGCCGCTTTGGCCGAACGCGGCCCGTCGACGGTCATCGTCGAGAATGGCCGTATCAGCCGAATCGAGAGCGGCTTCACCGCGCCGGCCGGAGCAGTCGTCGTTGACGAACGCAACCGCACCGTCATGCCCGGCATGACCGACGCGCATGTCCACCTCACCGACACGAGCGGCGAGCCCTGGTACCAGGAGTTCACCAAGAAGGAATCGGTGCCCTATGCGACGACGGTGGGACTAACACACGCGCTAGAAATGGCGCGGGGCGGCTTTACGAGCGTGCGCGACCTAGGCGGCGATACCAGCGCCGTCATCGCCGTGCGCGATGCGGTCGCCGAGGGCCGCTTTCCAGGTCCGCGGATCAAAGTCGCTGGAGCGCCGCTGTCGATCATCGGCGGTCATGCCGATGAGGCGACCGGCCTTCCTCCGGAACTCGCTGCGGCGGTCAACGAAGCTCATCTTAACCCGTCGGTCTGCACCGGCGTCGAAGAATGCCAGAGGGTCGTCCGCCAGCTCGCCGCGGCAGGAGTCGACGTGATCAAGATCATGGCGACGGGTGGGGTCCTCGATCCGGGCACGCGGGGTCTTGAGCAGCATTTCACCGATGAGGAAATGAAGGCCATTTGCGACATGGCCCATTTCAATGGCCTCAAAGTCGCGGCGCATGCGCACGGCGCAAAGGGGATCGACGCGGCGGTCCGCGCGGGCGTGGACTCGATCGAGCACGGCACCTTCATCGACGAGCAGGGCGTCAAAGACATGAAGGCGCGCGGCACCTACTATGTTGCGACGCTGATGGCGTTCAGCGGCATCCAGAAGCTGCTCGGCAAGGGTATCATGTCGCCCGCCAGCGAGATCAAGACTCGCCAGACGCTGAGCGCCTGGGGCCGCGGTCTCAACATGGCCTATCGAGCCGGCGTCAAAATTGCCCTGGGCACCGACAGCGCCGTCGCTCCCCACACGCTCGCCAACCATGAGGTCGAGCTGATGGTCACCAAGGGCGGGATGACTCCCCGCGACGCGCTGATCGCGGCGACCAAGGGCGGACCCGACCTCATGAACCTCTCCGGCGAGACCGGAACGCTCGATCCGGGCAAGTCCGCCGACCTGATCGCCGTGGACGGCGATCCGCTCACCGACCCCACGGCGGTCCAGCGCGTCGGCTATGTGATGGTCGGCGGGAAGCCCATACCGATGCAGTAAAGAAAAAGCGCCCGCCCGGTGCGTGTGCCGGGCGGGCGCCATTCGCCCCCTTGGATTCGGTGCCTAGCTGATCGGCTGCAGGTTCACCGCCGCATATTTGCCGCGGCGGTCGACCTCGAGCTCGAATTCGAGCCGGTCGCCCTCGTTGAGCGTCGGGATGCCCGCGCGCTCCACGGCCGAGATGTGAACGAATGCGTCCGGCTGGCCGTCATCGCGCTGGATGAAGCCGAAGCCCTTCATGGCGTTGAAGAACTTGACGGTGCCGCTGGCCTTTTCGCCGGTCAGCTGCCGCTGCGGGCCCTGACTGGTCCGCTCGACCGCCATCGGCTCGCCTTCAATTCGAAGGTTCGTCGCCGAGATTCGCCCGCCGCGGTCCACCAGGGTGAACTCGAGCGGCTGGCCGTCGGCAAGGTCGGTAAGACCCGCCTGCTCGACCGCCGAGATGTGGACGAAAACGTCCTCGCCGCCATCGTCGCGGACGATGAAGCCGAAGCCCTTCTGCGGATTGAAGAATTTGACGGTGCCCTTGCCTTCGCCGACGACCTGCGGGGGCATTCCTCCTCCGCCGCCGCCGCGGAAACCACCGCCGCCGCCGCCGCCGCGGAAGCCTCCGCCTCCGCCGCCAAAGCCGCCACGGTCACCGTAGCCGCCACCACCGCCGCCGCCGAAGCCGCCGCGATCGCCGAATCCGCCGCGCCCGCCGCCGAAGCCGCCGCGCTCCTGGTATCCGAATTCGCCGTGTTGCTCTTCGCCGAAACTGTCGCGCTTGTCGCGGCCGCGTCCGCCGCGATCCCCCTTGCGCCCTCTATCAAAACCCATGAATTATCGAACTCTCAACTGCCCCGTTAAACCAAAAGAACCAACGCGCTGGGCACAAAAGGCGCAACCGGTCGGCGCGTTTTTCACACACGCACCGGCGACCGCTTACAGGAAAAATCATTGTTGCTCCAGTGATTGAATCGTGCGGGGCTGGAACGCGGGCGGCAAGGGGGACTAAAGCAGCCCGGAGCCAAGCCGCTCAAGGAGAGAGAATGGCGATCCGTTTTCATGAGGAAGACTTGCCTGCCGACGTGGATTTCGGCGATCGGCCGATTGCCGTCGACACCGAGGCGATGGGGCTGGTCCCGGGCCGCGACCGGCTGTGCCTGGTCCAGCTTGCCGACGGCAGGGGCGACGAGCACCTTATCCGTTTCAGGCGCGGAAGCGACTATTCGGCTCCCAACCTGAAGAAGCTGCTTTCCGACCCCGACCGGCTCAAGATCTACCATTTCGCTCGCTTCGACGTCGGAATCATGCAGGCGTATCTCGGGATCATGGCCGCGCCGCTTTATTGCACTCGCACGGCCTCGCGCCTGATCCGCACCTACACCGACCGCCACGGACTCAAGGACCTGGTTAAGGAACTGCTCAATATCGACCTGTCAAAGCAGCAGCAGACCAGCGACTGGGGCGCCGACGAACTGTCGGACGCTCAACGCGAATATGCCGCGAACGACGTGCGCTACCTCCATGCGCTGAAGGAGAAGCTCGACGAGCGGCTGAACCGTGAGGACCGGATGCCGCTCGCCCAGGCCTGCTTCGACTTCCTTCCGACGCGGGCGCTGCTCGACATCGCCGGCTGGCCCGAACAGGACATTTTCGCCCATGACGGATAGGACGAGCGATGTCTGAGGAGGCCGCCAGGAAGCGCGAGGCAGGCCAGCGCTGGGCCGTTCCGGGCAGCGCCCACGACAAGCTGGTCCGCTGGTCGAAGGTGGTCCTGCCGAGCGCGGTCGGCGTGCTGATCGCGATCCTCGCCGTCGCTCCGCTCGACAGGCGCGGGGACGTGAGCTTCATCCTCGACAAGAAGAAGGTCGAGAATGCGCCCGAGCGGATGCGGGTCGAATCGGCGCGCTATGTCGGCGCCGACGACAAGGGGCAGCAATTCCAGATCAGCGCGCAAAATGCCGTCCAGCGCAGCTCCGAGACTCCGATCGTCGACATCCGCGGCATGTTCGCGCAGCTGGCGCTGGAGCGGGGACCGCTGATGATCGCCGCCAACGAGGGCCGCTACAACCTCGACACGCAGCAGGTCGCGATCCAGGGGCCCATCCGGGTCCAGGGACCCGACGGCTACAAGCTCCAGACCAGGGACGTGACCGTGAACATGAAGAGCCGCCAGCTCGCCAGCAAAGGCCCCGTCGCGGGCCAGATGCGGCTCGGCCAGTTCCAGGCGGGCCAGCTTCACGCCGATCTCGGCGAGAGAAAGGTCGTGCTGGACGGCGGCGCTCGCTTGAAAATCGTTCAAGGCGCGGTCAGATGATGCTCATGCGCTCGATCGGCATCATTCTTGCAGTGACCGGCCTCATCGCCGGGGCCGCCGTCGCGCAGACCAAATCCAATGAACCGATTTCCGCGCTGAAGGGCCACAACAGCAATGCCCCGGTCGACGTCACCGCGGACCGAATCGAGGTTCAGGACCGCGCGGACCGCGCGATCTTCGCGGGCAACGTGCACGTCACCCAGGCCGAACTCACGCTAGACACGGCACGGCTCACCGTTGCTTATTCAGGCGGCGCGGCGACGAACAACGGGGTTCAGATCCGGCGCCTCGACGCTGCCGGCGGAGTGGTCGTGCATAGCCCGTCGGAGACGGCCAAGGGCGAGTTCGGAATCTACGACCTCGACCGCAAGCTCATCACCCTGATCGGCAACGTGCAGCTCAATCGCGGCCAGAACCAGGTAAACGGCTCGCGGCTGGTGATCGACCTCGATTCCGGGCGAGCGGTGATCGACGGCGGCCCACCGGGGGTGAACCAGAGCGGCGGCCGAGTGACCG
>DASVXR010000305.1:0-2240 GCA_036392595.1 Sphingomicrobium sp. | reverse complement strand
CCGGTCGCAAAGGAACGGATGAAAGCTCGGCGCGATGCTTGGGACAATGGCTCCTGGGTGCGCGAAGCTGCCGCGGCGCACGAGGCCAAGCGCCGGGAGCGGAAGGCAGCGTGAGCAGTGACTGGCCGCTCTGGGAGGTTTTCGTTCGTGCCAAGGGCGGCCTTTCGCATCGCCACGTTGGCAGCGTTCATGCTCCTGACGCGGAGCTCGCGCTCGCCCACGCGCGCGACACCTACACGCGCCGGCTCGAGGGAGTGAGCCTGTGGGTCGTGCCGTCGGCCGAGATCGTCGCCAGCGACCCTGACCAGGCGGGCGAGCTGTTCGAGCCGGCGGAGAGCAAGATCTACCGCCACCCGACCTTCTACGACATCCCGGACGAGGTGAAGCACATCTGATGGCGACGCTCGCCGTCGATCCCCGCACGGATTATCTCCTGCGCCTGGGCGATGACTCGCTGGTGCTGGGGCAGCGCCTGTCGGAATGGTGCGGGCATGGGCCGGTGCTCGAAGTCGACATCAGCCTCGCCAATCTGGCGCTGGACCTGATCGGCCAGGCGACGCTGCTGCTCAATGAAGCCGGCGACGGCGACAAGCTCGCCTTCCACCGCGACGTCCTCGATTTCCGCAACTGCCTGCTGGTCGAGCAGCCGAACGGCGACTTCGCGCAGACGATCGCGCGCCACCTGCTGTACACGAGCTGGCAGCACATGCTGTTCCAGCGGCTCCCCGAGTCGAGCGACCGCTTCCTCGTCGAATTCGCCCACAAGGCGGTGAAGGAGGTAGCCTACCATCGCGAGCTCGCGTCCGAATGGGCGATCCGCCTCGGCGACGGGACCGAGGAGAGCGCGCGCCGGATGGCCGAAGGCCTGGACTGGAACTGGCGGTTCATCCCCGAGCTGTTCGAAGTGGACGACCGCCTGCAGGCGGCGATCGACGCCGGGATTGCGCCCGATCCGCGCGAGTTCGAGGAGGATTATCGCTCGGCTATTGCGTCGGTCCTCGCCGAAGCGAAACTGGAAGCACCGGCGGAGCAGCGCCCAATCCTCGGCGGCCGGCGCGGGCATCACAGCGAGCATCTCGGCCACCTGCTCGCGGTGATGCAGTTCCTGCCACGCACCTATCCCGACGCGACCTGGTAGAATAAGCGCTCCTCATGGCCGAGCATTTCCATGCGCTGCGTGTGGCGGAGGTCGTTCCCGAGACCGCCGAAGCCAATTCGATCCGCTTCGAAATCCCGGCCGAGCTGCGCGAGCTGTTCATGTTCAAGCCCGGCCAGCACCTGACGCTGCGTGCCACGCTCAACGGTGAGGAAGTGCGGCGCAACTATTCCCTCTGCACCGCGCCGGACGAGAACGACTGGATGGTGACGGTCAAGCGGATCGGCGGCGGACTTTTCTCCAACTGGGTGGGGGATCAGCTGAAAGCCGGCGACATGCTGGACGTCATGACCCCGCACGGCAGCTTCACGACGGATTTCGATCCCGCGCAGAAGCGGCATCTCATCGGAATCGCGGGGGGCTCCGGGATCACTCCGGTGATGTCGCTGATCAAGTCGACGCTGAAGTATGAGCCTGAGAGCCGCTTCACCTTGCTGTACGGCAACCGCGACAGCTCGTCGGTGATCTTCCTGGAGGCGCTGGCCGCGCTCAAGGACAAGCATCTCGGCCGTCTCGAAATCTACCATTTCCTCGACGCCGAGGAGCAAGACATCGAGCTGTTCAACGGCATGCTCGATCGAGCGCGCCTCGAAGAAGCATTGCCGGCGCTGGTGCCCGATGGAGCCGACGTCGACGCTTGGTTCATCTGCGGGCCCGGTCCGATGATGGACGCCGCGGAAGGGGCCCTTCTCGACCGCAACATCCCGAAAGAGCGCATCCATATCGAGCGCTTCACCGCCGACCGGCCGCCGGAAGCAGTCACTCGCGAGATGGCCGCTCTCCAGACGAAGGCCGAGGGGATGACAGTCTCCGTCACGCTCGACGGCCGCACCCGCCGCGTGCCGTTCACCGCCGGTAATATCCTCGACAGCGCTCGTGCTTCGGGACTTCCGGCGCCCTTCGCCTGCAAGGCGGGCGTCTGCGCCACCTGCCGCGCCAAGGTGACGAAGGGCAAGGTCGAGATGGCGGCCCGGTACGGCCTCACCGACGAGGAGGTCGCGGCGGGCTATGTGCTGACCTGCCAGTCCGTGCCGCTCGGCGACGGAGTCGCGGTGGATTACGACGCGTAACTTGGCTAATCGCC
>DASVXR010000304.1:0-5619 GCA_036392595.1 Sphingomicrobium sp. | reverse complement strand
TGGCGCGCCAATCGGGAGGAACCGCCAAGATCGAGAGCGCTCCGGGCGTGGGCACCGCGGTGAAGATCTACTTCCGCACAGCGGACGAGGGCGTGCTCGCCGAGACCGCGCGAAGCCACGGCGACAAAGAGCAGGCGAGCGCAAAGCCGCGGCCGGCGTCCGTGCTCGTCATCGACGACGATCCCGACGTGCGCGAATTCATCGTCGCGACGCTCCAGGACCAAGGGTATCGAGTGCGCGAAGCGAGCGACGGCCATGAAGGGCTGCAGGAGCTAGCGCGCGAAAAGGCTGACCTGGTGATCATCGACTTCATCATGCCCGGCCTTTCGGGCGCGGAAGTCGCGAACCGGATCCTGGCGAAGAGCCCCGATCATCCGATCCTGTTCGTTTCCGGCTACAGCGAGACCGATGCGGTCAAGCGCGTCGCCCCGAACGCCCCCCTGCTCGCCAAGCCGTTCCGCTCCGATGCGCTCGACAAGGCGGTTCGCGGAGCCCTCGCCAAGGGGTGAACGCCGCCGCCGTTCGAGCGTTGTCGCGGCACGATGGCGAAGCTGTTTTTCCTCCTGCTCGCGTTCGCCGCGCTTCCACTGCAGGCGCAGTCGGTGCCGGCGAGCGTCCGGAGCACCCCCCGCTCCGCCGAGCTGTTCGAGCGGGATTGGGTGCTGATGAACTGGGCGCTCAAATATTTCGACCGCGATCACGATATCCTGCTCTCGCCGGGCGAGGCCGAGGCGGCGGCCGCCGAGTTTCGCCGCATCGCCGATTCCGACGGCGACGGGCGAGTGACCGTCCTGGAATATCGCGAGGCCCGCGCCTTCATCCTCGCGCGCTACTAGCAGCGCTCCCCCCGATAACCCTGGTTAATGGCAGGCGCGCCAATTGCGCTTACTGCCAATCGCAATGGAAGAGGCGGAAACCAAAGAATATTTCGAACGGCGGGCAGCCGAGGAACGCGAGGCTGCGGACCAGGCGCAGGACGCGCGCGCGGCGCGGTCGCACCGCGAGATGGCGCGGCGCTATGACGAAAAGGCGAGAAACCTGCCGCCGACGCCCGCGGAGGATCCGATGAGCGGCCTTCCGCGCGAATTCCGAATCCTGCCCTGACCGGCCCTCCCGCGGCGAACAAAGAAAAGGAGGAGCACGGACTCGGGGGCCGCGCTCCTCCAAGGGAAGGTCCTTGAAGACCAGGACTCCAACTAGCAGGCCGGACGAGTCCCAATAAGATATCAAAAGTTACGCTATCCATCGTTAGCATGAGCGATCCCGGGCGGCGGCTCGCAAAAAGCCATGCCTGTGATACGATTGGTTCGTGGGGAGTGGGCTTCATCTTGCGTCGGGACGAGTGATCGCGCTGGGGCGACTGCTCCTCGCAAGCCTCGTGCTGATCACCATCTGGGCCGACCGAAGCCAGCCCGAGGTCTACGCCCGGGAAGGCTATCCGCTGCTGGCGGCCTATGTCGTGCTTGCGCTGGTCCTTGCCGCGATCGCGTGGAGAAGCTGGTGGTTCGACGCGCATCTCGCCGGCCCCGCCCACGCCGTGGACATCGCCATGTTCACCTTCGTCGTATTCGTGACCCAGGGTTCCACCAGCCCCTATTTCATCTTCTGCATCTTCGTCCTGCTTTCGGCCGCGATCCGCTGGAGCTGGCGAGTGACCGCGCTGACGGCGGTCTTGCTCACCTTGCTTTACGTCCTCGTCGGATGGCTCGCCGCGCCCAAGGGCGCATTCGCCGTCAACCAATATGTGATCCGCACGGGCTATCTCGTCATCCTGTCACTGATCCTCATCTGGTTCGGAGTGAACCAGTGGCGCGCGCGCCTTGGCGGATCGGCCGAAGAGCTGTTCTTCGAGCAGGCCCCTGGGTCGATGCCGCTCGAAGCGAGCCTGAGCGCGGCGATGGCGGCCGCGCGCGCGGCGCAGGGACACCTCGTCTGGACTCGAAGGCCGAGGACCAGCTGGACGGTGCTCGACAGGCAAGACGGCGAGATCAACCAATCCGAGCTCGAGCCTGCGGACGTTGCCTCTCCGTCCCCGCGCCCCTTCCTCTACGATCTCGCCCGGGACCGGGTGCTCATGCGAGACCGGAACGACAATATCCGCTCGTTCGACCCGCACGACCTGGTGCGCGACAGGACCGCCCAAGCACTCGGCCTCACCGAGGGCCTCGCCATCCCGATCCACAGCGATCGCGGACAGGGCCAGATCTTCCTCGAAGGGGTCCGGGGACTTTCTACGGACCATCTCGAGCTCGGCGCCGAAATCGCCTCGGCGGTCGCCTCTCGAATCCAGCGCCAGGCGCTGGTCAAGGTGGCCGAGGAGAATGCGGAGGCGCGCTCCCGGCTGACGATCGCTCGCGACCTTCACGACAGCGTCGTCCAGTTCCTTGCCGGCGCCGCGTTCCGGCTGGAGGCGATGAAGCGATCCGAGGCGTCGGGGCGGAATCTCACTCCCGAGCTCGACGAGTTGAAGGAGCTGATGCTCCAGGAGCAGACCGAGCTACGATCGTTCATCACTTTGCTTCGAAGCGGCTCGCAGATCGAGCTCGTCGAGCTTGCGCGCGACCTGCAGGCGCTTGCCGGCCGGCTTTCGCGGCAATGGAACGTGCAATGCAGCTTCTCGCTGGAGGAGCGGGACATCATGGTTCCGGCGCGGCTGCACCTCGACGCGCAGCAGCTGGTGCGCGAGGCGGTGGCGAACGCCGTCCGGCACGCGGGCGCGAAGAACGTCAGCATCCGCCTTGCGGGCGAGCAGGACGAGGTCACGCTCGACTTCATCAACGACGGCGCGTCCTATTCGAAAGGACCCGACGGAGGCCGGATGCCGCGATCGATCAAGGAGAGGGTCGAAGCGGCCGGCGGCGACGTCGAAATTTCGCGCGGAATGGGAGTCACCAAGATTTCCGTTTCGCTTCCGCTCGCGGGGAAGGCGGCATGACGAAAATCCTCCTGGCCGACGACCATCCGATGATCCGCACCGCGATCGAGGTGCTGCTGCGCGACACCAATTATGAAATCGCGGGCACGGCCGGGTCGGGCGAGGAGGCGCTCGAGAAGATAGCGGAGGTGCGCCCGGACATCCTGCTGCTCGACCTCAGCATGCCGCGGGGGACAGGGATGGACGTCATCCGCAAGCTCCACTCCAACGGCCGCGGGCCGCACGTCGTCGTGCTGACCGCCGCGATCGACGACGCATCGCTGATCGAGGCGCGGACTCTCGGCGTGAGAGGAATGGTGCTCAAGAATTCCGATCCCGCCTACCTTCTGGAATGCCTCGAGCGGGTGCACTCCGGCGGAACCTGGATGGACCCGGAGCTCAACGCCCGCGCGCAGGAGCTGACGGAGACCTATGGCGAGAGGCGGCGGCCGGCGCTGGCGCCGCGCGAGCGGCAGCTGATCCGCTTCGTCCGGCAGGGCCTGCGCAACCGCGAGATCGCGAAGGAGCTCGGAGTGACCGAGGGCACGGTGAAAGTGTACCTCCACGGGGTCTTCGATAAGCTTGGAGTAAGCTCGCGGACCGAGCTGGCCATAAGGGCGGACGAGTTCCTCGCGGAGAGCTATCTCAAGAATTGAGATAAGCGCGCCTTATCGACTCCGGGCACCCATTTGTTGGCGCCGCAAGCCCAGGAGCAGTTAGTACGCGTCCGTTACGAGGGCGAGTGGCGTGACAAGGAGCAGCTCTTGACTGATAGCGAGAAATGGGACGCCGAGCTTGGGGTGCTCGGCACGGGGCGGATGGGACCGCGCCTTGCGGCGATGTTCGCCCGCGCGGGAAAGAGAGTCATCCTTGGCTCTCGCGACCCGGACCGCGCAGCGGACATCGCCCGCGCGCTCGACATTCCGACGCTTCGGGCCGGGCGAAACGCGGATGCCCTGGCGGCTCCAGCGGTCCTCCCGGCGGTGTTCATCCGCGACGGCCTGCTGGACCTGCTCGACTGCCATTGCCGCAGTCTGCGCGGCAAGCTGCTGATCGACGTCAGCAATCCCTTCAATGCCGATTACAGCGGCTTCACGACGCCCTGGGACATGAGCGGCGCGGAGCTGATCCAGCGGCACTTCCCGCAGGCGCGGGTCGTCGGAGCGTTCAAGAATGTCTTCTGGGAAGTGTTCGACCAGCCCGACTTCGGCGGGACCTTGAGCGACGTGCTCGTGACCGGCGACGACGAGGCGGCCAAGGCCGAGTTCCTCGCGCTCGCTGAAGGGACTCCGTTCCGCTATCTCGACGCGGGGCCGCTGGAGAACAGCCGGACCGTGGAGCGGCTGACCCTGATCACCGGCAGCCTCGGGCGGCAGCTCCATTCCTATCCGCGGATGAACTGGCGGCTGCTGACACAGCCCGTGGAAGCGGCGGCCTAGCCGGCCATGCGCTTGGCCGACAGGCCCAGCACCATCTGGTTGGCGCGGTCGTAGTTGAGCGGCTTGCCGAAGAGATAGCCCTGGATCGTGTCGCAGCCGAGGTCGCGCATCCGCTCGAAGTCCTCGGCGGTCTCCACGCCCTCGGCGCAGACTGACATCCGGAAGCTCTTCGCCAGCTGGACGATCGACTGGATGATCGCGACATTCTCCGGCCGCGAGCCGGCCTCGCGCACGAAGCTGCCGTCGATCTTCAGCTTGTGGAAGACGGCCTTGTTCAAATAACCGATCGACGAATAGCCGGTCCCGAAGTCGTCCAGCGCGATCCCCACGCCGAGCTGGCGAAGGCGCTTGAGGACGTCGAGTGTCCCGCCATTGTCGCCGAGGAACACGCCCTCGGTGACCTCGAGCTCGATGCGGTTGCCGGCGACCTTGTAGCGGGCGAGCGCCTCGCTCACCATGTTCGGAAGCGCCGCCATGCCGATCTGCTTCGGGCTGATGTTGAGCGCCACGGTGATATGCTCGGGCCAGGTGGCGGCGGCGCGGCAGGCCTCGTCGATCACCCATTCGCCGATCACCGGCATGAGGCCCGTTTCCTCGGCGACCGGAATGAAGACGTTGGGCGGAACGAAGCCCCGCTGCGGATGATTCCAGCGGATGAGCGCCTCGAATCCGACGAGCTTCTGGTTCTTCGACGCGATAAGCGGCTGGAAGACGAGGTGGAACTGCTTGGACGCGATCGCCTGGCGGAGGTCGGCCTCGAGGCGGACCCGGTCTTCCTGCTCCGACTGAAGCTCGGACGAGAAGTAGCGGGCGCAGCCCTTGCCTGCGTCCTTCGCCTGGTAGAGCGCGAGGTCGGCCTTCAGGATGAGGTCGTCGACCGTGGCGCCGTCGATCGGGCCGAAGGCGCAGCCGATGGAGACTCCGATGCGGATCTCCGTCTGGTCGATGATGTAGGGTTCCTTGATCGTCTGGATGATCCGGTCGGCGAGCTGCTCGATCTTCTTGCGGCTCTGGGCGTCGGTGAGGACGATGGCGAACTCGTCGCCGCCCATCCGGCCGACGTGCCCGTCATTGCCGACCTGGTCGACCAGCCGCTTGGCGACGGCGCGAAGCACGGCGTCGCCTTTCGGGTGGCCGAAGGTGTCGTTGACCGGCTTGAAGCCGTCGAGGTCGAGGAACATGATCGCGCAGGGGACATTGCCGGTGGTCGCCGCGCGGAGGGACTCGCCGAGGAGCTGGCGCACCCGGCCGCGGTTGGGCAGGCCC
>DASVXR010000303.1:0-1548 GCA_036392595.1 Sphingomicrobium sp. | reverse complement strand
CGTCACCATAGCTTGGTGACCATAGCGTCCGTGACCCACCCGATCCCATCCCGAACTCGGCCGTGAAACCGGACAGCGCCGATGGTACTACTGCTTAAGCAGTGGAAGAGTAGGTCGTCGCCAGGCTTTGCTGGCGGCGTGTGAGAACCCATTCACGATGTTGAAAATGCCGCCGACGAGCCTATCTCGCGGCGGCGTTTTTGTTTTTGCGTAACTGGTGACGCGGGGTGGAGCAGCCCGGTAGCTCGTCAGGCTCATAACCTGAAGGTCGCAGGTTCAAATCCTGCCCCCGCAACCAACAAATCAGCCGCCTTCGGGCGGCTTTTTTGTTGCCTTAAGCTCAGAACGTGTACGCCCGCTCGCCGTGATCGGTGATGTCGAGCCCCTCGCGCTCCGCATCCGGCGCGTGCCGCAGCGGAACCGCCGACTTCACCACCGCAAAGCACAAGGCTGACCCGGCCGCGGACCAGCCGATCGCCACCACCACGGCGGCGACCTGCCGCAAGAGCTGCCAGCCGAGCGAATAATCCGCGCCGCCATGGCCGCCGAGCGCGGGCACCGCGACAATTGCCGTCCCGATCGAGCCGACGATCCCACCCAGGCCGTGGATCCCGAACACATCGAGGCTGTCGTCCAGCCGAAGACGGTTCTTGAGCGACCCGACAAAGCCGTAGCAGATGATGCTCGCGAGTGCGCCGAGCAGCATTGCTCCAACGGCGCCGCTGGCGCCCGCAGCGGGAGTGACGGCGACCAGCCCAGCGACCGCGCCCGAAGCTCCGCCGAGCATCGACGGCTTGCCCGACACCAGCCGCTCGGCAGCCATCCAGCCAAGTGCTCCGGCCGCCGGCGCCACGAACGTGTTCATCATCGCCACCGCCGCGAGACCGTTAGCCTCCAGCGCCGAGCCCGCATTGAACCCGAACCAGCCGACCCACAGCAGGCCCGCTCCGACCATCGTCAGCGCGAGCGAATGCGGCGGCATCGCCTCCTTCAGGTGACCGATGCGGGTACCGGCGAACCACACTCCGACGAGCCCCGCGACTCCCGAGTTGATGTGCACCACCGTCCCGCCCGCGAAGTCGATCGCGCCGAACTTGAACAGGAAGCCCTCGCTCGCCCAGACCATGTGCGCGAGCGGGGCGTAGACGATCGTCTGCCACAGCAGGGCGAATAGCAGGATCGCGGAGAAGCGCACCCGCTCGACGAGGGCGCCGATCACCAGCGCACCGGTGATCGCCGCGAAGGTCATCTGGAACGCCGCGAAGACGAGCTCGGGGATGGCCTTGCCCGCCGCGCCGACGGCCCATGCGCTGTCCGCGCCGATACCGGCGAAGCCCGCCTTGCCGAAGCCGCCGATGACGGCGTTCCCGTCGTAGAAGGCGAGGCTGTAGTTCCACAGCACCCAAGCGAGGATGGTGACGGCGGTCACCCCCAGCACCTGGCTCATCACCGACAGCAGGTTCTTCGCCCGGACGAGCCCGCCGTAGAAGAGCGCGAGGCCCGGCAGGAGCATCAGCATCACGAAGGCGGTCGACACCAGCATCCATG
>DASVXR010000302.1:0-2713 GCA_036392595.1 Sphingomicrobium sp. | reverse complement strand
AGCCAGAGCTCGGGATCGCTCGGAAAGCCGATCCACACCGCCTCGTGCGGCGCCCATTCTGGAAGCGGAGGGCGGGTCATCCGGGGGCGCCTAGCAATCGGAAACAAAAAGGGCGACCCCGAAGGATCGCCCTCTTCGACTTCGTGAAACCAAAAGTTTAGCGGGAATAGAACTCGATCACGAGGTTCGGCTCCATCCGAACGGGATAGGGGACCTCGTCCAGCTTGGGCACTCGGGTGTAGGTCACCTTCGACGTGCCGTCGGGGACGACGTAATCGGGGATGTCACGTTCGGCGAGACTCTGCGCCTCGATGACCAGCGCCATTTCCTGCGCCTTGGGCCCGAGCTCGACGACGTCCCCGACGTTCACTCGGCGCGAGGCGATGTTGCACTTCACGCCGTTCACCCGGATGTGGCCGTGGCTCACCAGCTGGCGCGCGGCCCAGATCGTCGGAGCGAACTTGGCGCGATAGACGACCATGTCCAGGCGGCGCTCGAGCAGGCCGATCAGGTTCTGCGAGGCGTCGCCCTTCATGCTGATCGCGTCGGAATAGTTCCGCTTGAACTGCTTCTCGGTGATGTCGCCGTAATAGCCCTTGAGCTTCTGCTTGGCGCGCAGCTGCACGCCGAAGTCGGAAAGCTTGCCCTTGCGGCGCTGGCCGTGCTGGCCGGGGCCATATTCGCGGCGGTTGACCGGGCTCTTGGGCCGTCCGAAGACGTTCTCGCCCATGCGGCGGTCGAGCTTGTATTTGGCGCTGGTGCGCTTCGTCACTTTGTTTCTCCAATTTGCTTCACATGCGCCCGGACCGCACCGCCAGCACTTGCTGCTGACGCGATCACCGCTTCACCGGGCATGCGGGATCAATTGCGAGCGGCGCACCTAGGCACGCACGTCACAAAGGTCAAGTTGAGCACTCAGCGGACTTGCGCCCCCTTGGTGCCCAGGTCTTCCATGCTGCTGCCGCGAGCGTACACCGCCCATTCCTCCTCGGTCTTGCAAACGCGTTTGGCGAAACGGGTGCCGGTATCGGCGTCGAGGCTCTTGCAGATCTTCTTCGGTTTCGTCGCCTTTGGGGCAGGGGCGGCAGCGGCGGGAGTAATGGTTTCCGGCTGCGGTGCGGCGACGGCAGGTTCGGACGCAACGAGCAGTGCAGCAAGCAGCAGGGTCATGAAATCATTCCTTTTTTCCGTGGGACCGGCGCCTTCTAAGAACTGCCGTGCCGAGGTCAATCCCGTCTTCGCGGCGGATCGACGAGGGCCCGGATAATTCCACGAACGGCCTTCACTTCTCGCGACGACCAGCCGGTCTTGGTGAAGATCGTCCGGATGGTGTTCTTCGTCGCCTGGGTGCGCGAAGGAGGATGGAAATAGCCCTTCGCCGTCAGCTCTTCGTCGAGCTGCCGTATGAGCCCTTCGAGCTCGCCGTGCGGAGCAGGCGTCTCGAGCTCCTTCGCTGGAGGTTGGGCAAGTTCGCTTCGCTTCGACCACTCGTAGGCGAGCAGGATTACGGCCTGAGCGAGGTTAAGCGAGGCGAACTCGGGATTGATCGGCACCGTCACGATTGCGTTGGCGAGCGCGACTTCCTCAGTCTCCAGCCCGGAGCGCTCTGGGCCGAACAGGATTGCGGCACGCTCGGGACAGGCTGCGATCCGATCTGCCATCTCCGTGGGGCCGATCACGGGCATCACAAGGTCCCGCCTGCGCACGGTCGAGGCCAGGACGAGCGAGCAATCGGCGATCGCCTCCTGAACGGTCTCGAACAGCCTGGCCTTCTCCAGCACGACGTCGGCGCCGCTGGCGGGAGGGCCCGCGTCCGGGTTGGGCCAGCCGTCGCGAGGAGCGACGAGCCGCATCTCCGTCAGCCCGAAGTTGAGCATCGCGCGGGCCGCCTTGCCGATATTCTGCCCCAGCTGGGGCCGGACGAGAACGATGACGGGCTTGCTCGCCTCCCTCGGAGTCGAGCTCACAGCAGCCGATCCGGCGGCGGAGGCTTCCTCGAGCGAGGCTCCTCGACCGGCACTTCCTCGCGCACTTCGCCGGCGATCTCGGCAAAGTCGCCTGGATCGCTGAAGTCCTTGTAAATGCTCGCAAACCTTATGTAGGCGACGTGATCGAGGGCCTTGAGCCCGGCCATGACCGCCTCGCCGATCCTTGCCGTCGAAACCTCGTCGCCGGTGGTTTCCATCTGACGCTGCACGCCGCTTACGAGGCGGTCGATCTTCGCGGGATCGATGTCGCGCTTGCGCGTCGCATGGCCGATGGCCCGCGACAGCTTGTCGCGGTCGAACGGCTCGCGCTCGCCATTCTTCTTTACGACGGTGAGGTCGCGCAGCTGGACTCGCTCGAAAGTGGTGAAGCGCGCCCCGCATGCCTCGCACTGGCGGCGGCGGCGGATCGCGGCGCCATCCTCGCTCGGCCGGCTGTCCTTAACCTGGCTGTCCTCATGCGCGCAGAACGGGCAACGCATTCCTTATCCCTGGTAGATCGGGAAGCGCGCGCACAGCTCCCGCACACGCTCGTTCACCCGGGCTTCGACAGCGCCGTTGTTCTCGAGGCCGTTCTCCTTGAGGCCGTCGAGGACGTCGGCAACCATGTCAGCGATATCGCCGAACTCGGCCGTTCCGAAGCCCCGCGTGGTGCCGGCGGGCGAGCCGACGCGGATGCCGCTCGTCTTCACCGGCGGCAGCGGGTCGAACGGAACGCCGTTCTTGTT
>DASVXR010000301.1:0-9743 GCA_036392595.1 Sphingomicrobium sp. | reverse complement strand
TTTACATGCATGTGTGATGACAAGCACGAACGACATCCGGCGCGGCTTCCTCGATTATTTCGAGAAGAACGGTCACGCGCGGGTGCAGTCGGCGCCGCTGGTTCCTCAGAACGACCCGACGCTGATGTTCGTGAACGCCGGGATGGTGCCGTTCAAGAATGTCTTCACCGGCCTTGAAACGCGGCCGTACAAGACGGCGACCAGCTCGCAGAAATGCGTCCGCGCCGGGGGCAAGCATAACGACCTCGACAACGTCGGCTATACCGCCCGGCACCATACCTTCTTCGAGATGCTCGGGAATTTCTCGTTCGGCGATTATTTCAAGGACCGCGCGATCGAGCTCGCCTGGAACCTGCTGACGAAGGAGTGGGGGATCAGCCCCGACCGGCTGACGGCGACCGTCTATCATACCGATGACGAAGCCTTCGACCTGTGGAAGAGGATTTCGGGCCTGCCCGAGAGCCGCATCGTCCGAATCCCGACCAAGGACAATTTCTGGGCGATGGGCGACGACGGGCCGTGCGGCCCCTGCTCGGAGATTTTCTACGATCATGGCGAGCATATTCCGGGCGGCCCTCCGGGGAGCCCGGACGAGGACGGCGACCGCTTCGTCGAAATCTGGAACCTCGTATTCATGCAGTACGAGCAGGCGGCGAACGAGATCGTCTCGGAACTGCCGAGCAAGAGCATCGACACCGGCATGGGCCTCGAACGCATCGCCGCGGTGCTCCAGGGTGTCCACGACAATTACGACACGGACACGTTCAAGGCGCTGATCCGCGCGAGCGAGGAGCTCACCGGCAACAACGCCGCCGACGTGACGGCGAGCCATCGCATCATCGCGGACCACCTGCGCGCGTCCGGCTTCCTCATCGCGGATGGCGTGCTGCCGGCAAACGAGGGCAGGGGCTATGTCCTTCGCCGTATCATGCGTCGAGCGATGCGCCATGCGCACCTGCTCGGGGCGAGTGAGCCGCTGATGTACCGGCTGGTGCCTGCACTGGTCTCGGAGATGGGGGCAGCCTATCCCGGGCTCGTTCGCGCGCAGCCGCTCATCGAGGCGACGCTGCAGCAGGAGGAAGTCCGCTTTCGGCAGACGCTGGCGACCGGCCTCAAGCTCCTCGACGATGCGACGGCCAACCTGGCGAAGGGGGGCACGCTCTCGGGCGAGACCGCGTTCAAGCTCTACGACACCTACGGCTTCCCGCTCGATCTCACTGAGCAGGCACTCATTGAGAAGGGCCTCAAGGTCGATCAGGCGGGCTTCGACGCCGCCATGGCCGAGCAGAAGGCCAAGGCCCGCGCGGCGTGGAAGGGCTCGGGGGCGAAGGCGAGCGAGGACCTCTGGTTCGACCTCGCCGAGGAACATGGCGCAACCGAGTTCACCGGATATTCGGGCGACGAAGGCGAGGGCGCCGTGCTCGCGATCGTCAAGGACGGGAAGCGCGTCGAGCAGGCGGAGATCGGCGACACGGTCGATATCCTGCTCAACCAGACGCCCTTCTACGGCGAGAGTGGAGGCCAGATCGGCGACACAGGAAAGCTGACCAGTCTCAAAGGCTTCGTCGGCGAAGTTGAGGACACATCGAAGCCACTGGGCAAGCTCCACGTGCTGCGGACGAGAGTGGTCGCGGGCGAGCTGAGTGTCGGCGAGACGCTTCATCAGGTCGTGGACGCCGAGCGCCGAAACCGAGTCCGCGCCAACCACAGCGCGACGCACCTGCTGCACGCCGCGCTCCGCCACCGGCTCGGAACCCACGTCACGCAAAAGGGCAGCCTCGTCGCGCCCGACTATTTCCGATTCGACTTCTCGCACCCGAAGGCGCTGACCCGCGAGGAGATCGAACAGGTCGAGGCCGATGTGAATGCGCAGATTCGCTCCAACGAGTCGGTGACTACGCGGCTGATGACCCCCGACGAGGCGATCTCGGCCGGCGCGATGGCGCTGTTCGGGGAGAAATACGGTGACGAGGTCCGAGTCCTGTCGATGGGCCGCGGCGGCGACGGCGACTATTCCGTCGAGCTGTGCGGCGGCACTCATGTCCGGGCGCTCGGCGACATCCAGCTGTTCAAGATCATCTCGGAGAGCGCCGTCTCATCAGGCGTGCGGCGCATCGAAGCGCTGACCGGCGAGGCCGCCCGGCAGTGGCTCACCGCCCGCGACGCAAAGCTGCGTGAGGTCGCCGCGACCCTGAAGACCTCTCCCGACGAGGTGCCGGCGCGTATCGCTTCGCTCGTCGAAGAGCGGCGCAAGCTGGAGCGCGAGCTCATCGAGGCCAGGAAGCAACTCGCGATGGGCGGAGGCGCGGCCAGGTCCGATGCCGCAGCCCCTGAGGACGTCAACGGTCACAAGTTCCTCGGCCAGGTGGTGGAAGGCTTCGATCCCAAGGGCTTACGCGCCGCTGTTGACGAGATGAAGAAACGGCTGGGTTCGGGGGTCGGAGCACTGGTAGCCGTGAATGAAGGCCGCGCCAGCGTCGCAGTCGGGGTTACCGACGACCTTTCCGGTCAGGTCAGTGCCGTGGAGCTGGTGAAAGCCGCGGTCGCAACCCTCGGCGGGCAGGGCGGCGGCGGGCGCCCCGATATGGCGCAAGGCGGCGGACCCGACGGCTCCAAGGCGAAGGAAGCGCTCGAGGCGGTCAAGGACGCGCTGGAGAAAGTAGCGGCGTGATCGACACGCAGTCGAGCAAGCCCCTCACGCTCAACGGTTCATGCCACTGCGGCGCAGTGAAGTTCACGGCTGAGCTGCCGTTCGGCCTGTCGTCCGCGCGGCGTTGCACCTGCTCGATCTGCCGGATGCGCGGGGCGGTGGCGGTGACTTCGACTCTCGAGGGCTTCCGTGTCACGCAGGGCGACGAGAAGGTCGCCACCTATCGATTCAACACGAAGACGGCCGAGCATCATTTCTGCACCGTCTGCGGCATCTACACTCACCACAAGCGCCGCTCGAACTCGAACGAGCTCGGCGTCAATGTCGCCTGCCTCGAAGGTGTCTCGCCCTTCGATTTTCGTGAGGTCGTCGTTTACGACGGCGACCGCCATCCGGCCGACAACCCGACGCACACGACCTATACGGCGGGCGTGCTTCGGTTCGAGCCGCGTTCCGACGGCTGAGCGTCGCGGAGCCGGCGCCCACCGAGCGACGGCTTCTCCTCCAGGTCCGCCTCGGTCTTGATCTTTGCCCGAAGCTCGTCCCGCTTCTCGTGGATCGAAGCGATCACGGGGCCCATGGGCACGCCGAGGTCGACGAGTGCCGCTTCGGACAGCTGCAGCGACGCCTCCAGCGTTTCGGGCACTGCGTCCGTGACGCCCGCCTTGTAAAGCTCCGCCGCGTGAGCCGTGTCGCGGGCGCGAGCGACGATCGGCAGGGCAGGGAAGAGCCGTCGGAGCTGACGGGCGAGGCGCTTGACCAGGACCGGATTGTCCATCGTCAGGATCAGGGCGCTCGGCTCGCGCTGCCGGAGCCGTTCGAGCAGCTCGGGGTGAGCTACGTCGCCGAAGAGCACGTCGTAGCCCTCTTTTCGCGCCGCGCCGACGCCATCGACGTCGGCATCGATCGCGAGATAGTCCTTCCCGTGCGCCTCGAGCATGTCGGCCACCATCCGGCCCACTCGGCCGAAGCCGAGGATGATTACTTGGCCCAGCTTCGCCGTCTCGAGCCGGGCGTCCATTTCGCCGGCGAGCTCCTGACCCGCGACCTGGCGTCCGGCGAAGCGGCCCAGCCTGGCGAGCAGCGGCGTGACCGTCAGCCCGACGGCGGTGACGATCTGCCAGAAAGCGGCGGTCTCGGCCGCAATCAGTTGCGCCGCGCTCGCCGAGCCGAGCACGATCAACGTCGTTTCCGAAGGCGAGGCCATGAGAACGCCGGTTTCCGCAGCGACGCTGGACTGGGCTCCCCCGAGCCGGAGAAGGAAAGCGGTCACGGCGGCCTTCACTGCGAGCACTGCCACCAGCGCGATCAGCAGCTCCTGCCAATGGGCGACGACGACCCGCAAATCGACGCTCATGCCGACCGTAATCAGGAAGATCCCGAGGCCGAGTCCCCGGAAGGGCGCGGTCATCACCTCGACCTCGCCGCGATATTCAGTCTCGGCGATCACGATTCCGGCGATCAGCGCCCCGAGGATCGGCGAGAAACCGATGCCGGACGTCACCAGGCTCGCGACGATCACCACGAGCAGGCAGGCAGCGAGGAACATCTCCGGGTTCTTGGTGCGCGCCGCCTGGGCGAAGAGCCGCGGCAGGAGCAATCGCCCGGCGAACAGCATCGCGACGGCGACAATGCCCCCGAGCAGCATCGTTCCGACCAATGACCCCACTCCGCCGCCGGCATGCGGCGCCATCGCTCCCAGAGCGAAGACGATCGGCACCAGCGCGAGATCCTCGAACAGCAGCATCGCGAGGGATGAGCGGCCGACGGCACTGTGCGTCCCCACGAGCGGCATCACGATCGCCGTGGAGGACAAAGCGAGTGCAAGGCCGAGGCCGATGGAGCCCGCGATGCTCTGGCCCGTGGCATAAAGTCCGACAGCTACGATGGCGGCCGACAGGAGCAGCTCCGCTGCGCCGACGCCGAACACCAACGTTCGCATCGACCAGAGCCTTCGGAAGGAGAGCTCCAGTCCGATCGAAAACAGAAGCAGGACGATGCCGAGCTCCGCGAAGGGCTCGATCCCCTCGGCGTTGGAAATGGTGACGTAGTGCAGCCACGGATAGCGGCCGGTGAGGGCGCCGAGACCCGCCGGGCCGACGAGCATGCCGATCAGGATAAAGCCGATGATCGGGCTGATCCGGATGCGGGCGAAGGCGGGGATGACGATCCCCGCAGCGCCCAGGATGACCAGGGCGTCGCTGAAGCCGGACGTGCTGAAGCCCTCGTGCATGGGGCTGCTTTGCACGATTAGCGGCGCGACGTCATGCCGTCGCCGGCTCTCCCCAGTCGGCCATCGCCGCCTCGAGGTTCTGGACGATCGCCTCGAAGAACTGCTCGGTCGTCATCCAGGCCTGCTCGGGGCCGACGAGGATCGCGAGGTCCTTGGTCATCTGCCCGCCTTCGACGGTTTCCACGCACACGCGCTCGAGTGTTTCGGCGAAGCGCACCACTTCCGGCGTGTCGTCGAACTTCCCGCGATACTTGAGGCCACCCGTCCAGGCGAAGATGGAGGCGATCGGGTTGGTCGAGGTCGCCTTGCCCTGCTGATGCATTCGGTAGTGGCGGGTCACGGTGCCGTGCGCCGCTTCAGCCTCCACCGTCTTGCCATCCGGAGTCATCAGCACCGACGTCATCAGGCCCAGCGAGCCGAAGCCCTGCGCGACCTGGTCCGACTGGACGTCGCCGTCGTAATTCTTGCAGGCCCAGACGAACTTGCCGCTCCACTTGAGTGCGGACGCGACCATGTCGTCGATCAGGCGATGTTGATATTCGATGCCAGCTTTCTCGAACTTCGCTTTGTATTCTTTGTCATAAATCTCCTGGAAGATGTCCTTGAAGCGCCCGTCATAGGCCTTCAGGATCGTGTTCTTCGTCGAGAGATAGAGGGGCCAGCCACGGCCCAGGGCATAGTTGAAGCAGGCGTGGGCGAAGTCGCGGATAGCCGCGTCGAGATTGTACATGCCCATGGCGACGCCGGAGCCGGGGAAGTCGAAGACCTCATATTCCAGCTTCTCGCCATTCTCGCCCTCCCACTTCATGGTGAGCTTGCCTGGGCCGGGCACGCGGAAGTCCGTCGCCTTATACTGGTCGCCGAAGGCATGGCGGCCGACGACGATCGGGTCGGTCCAGCCGGGAATCAGCCGCGGGACGTTGGCGATGACGATCGGCTCGCGGAAGATGACCCCGCCGAGGATGTTGCGGATGGTGCCGTTGGGCGACTTCCACATCTTCTTGAGGCCGAATTCCTCGACCCGAGCCTCGTCGGGAGTGATGGTCGCGCATTTGACCCCGACGCCATGCTGCTTGATCGCATTGGCGGCATCGATCGTGACCTGGTCCTCCGTCGCGTCGCGGTTCTCGATCGAAAGGTCGAAGTAGAGGAGGTCGACGTCCAGATAGGGCTGGATCAGCCGCTCCCGGATCCACTGCCAGATGATGCGCGTCATCTCGTCGCCGTCGAGCTCGACAACCGGGTTCCTCACCTTGATCTTGGCCATTAGTTTCCCTGCTTTTTCGGAGTTTGCGGCGCTCTAGGATGCGTGCCCAACGCACGCAACCGCGCCGTTGTGCCTACGGCGGGGCGACACTAAGGAGCCGCACATGCCCGCGCTCGAAAAGCCCGACAGTCCGCTCACCACCAATGTGAAATGGCGCTTCCCTTCGATCCACCCGGAGGGCCGGAAATATGCCGTGATCGCGGGCGCCGCCGCGCTTGTGACCTACAGCTTCATCAATCACTTCCTGGGCTGGTTGCTGATCGGCCTTACGATCTGGGTCGCGAGCTTCTTTCGCGATCCGGTCCGGACGACGCCGCGCGGCGAGAAGCTGATCGTCGCTCCGGCCGACGGCCTCGTCACCATGATCGCGAAGGTCCCGCCGCCGGCGGAGCTGCGCGGAGCAGATGGCCTGGCGGACGGCGAATATAGCCGCGTCTCGATTTTCATGAGCGTGTTCGACGTGCACATCAATCGGGCGCCGATCACGGGTCGGGTGAGGCGCAAGGTCTATGTGCCCGGTAAATTCATCAACGCCGATCTCGATAAGGCGAGCGAGGACAATGAGCGCCAGCTCATCCTGATCGAAAGCTCGGACGGAACCCGGATTGGAATGACGCAGATTGCGGGCCTCGTCGCCCGGCGTATTCTGGCTTTCGTGGGCGAAGGCGACACGGTCGAGGCGGGGCAGCGAGTTGGTCTCATCCGCTTCGGAAGCCGCGTGGACGTCTATCTGCCCGCCGGCACGGCGCCACGCGTGCTGCTCGGCCAGCGGGCGATCGCCGGCGAGACCGTGCTCGGCGAGATCGGCGTGGATGCGGCCCTGACGGGCACGAGCCAGTGAACGACGACGAAGGCCCGCGCGGAATTTCGTTCCGCGCCATGATCCCGAACGCGATCACCACGCTCGCTCTGTGCCTCGGCCTTACGGGAGTGAGCCTTGCGATCCGCGGGGAGTGGGAAAAGGCTCTCGCCGCGATCGTCTTCGCCGGAGTGCTCGATGGGCTCGACGGGCGGATCGCTCGCCTGTTGCGCGCTCAAAGCAAGTTCGGGGCCGAGCTCGACTCGCTCAGCGACAATATCGCGTTCGGGACGGCGCCTGCGCTGATCCTTTTCCTCTGGTCGCTGCAGACCGCGCCGCGCTTCGGCTGGCTGGCGTCGCTGGCGCTCGCCGTATGCTGCGCGCTGAGGCTCGCTCGATTCAATGCGCGGATCGACGCCGCGGAGCAGCCGCACAAGTCGGCGGGGTTCAACACCGGCGTTCCTGCTCCTGCGGGGGCCGGGCTTGCTTTCGTTCCGATCTATCTCTGGTTGATCACCGGTAACGAGCTGTTCCGCCAGTGGCAGCCGGTAATGGCCTGGACCCTGTTCGTTGCCCTGCTGATGATCTCGAGCCTGCCGACCTTCAGCTGGTCGAGCATCCGAATCCGCCGCGACTGGCGCTTGTTCGCTCTTGCCGGAATCGCGCTTCTCGGCGCAGCCTTGATCGTCGCACCGTGGACGACCTTGCTCGCCGCAGCCGCGCTTTACCTGCTGATGATTCCGTTTGGATTGGCCAGCTACGCGAGGGTCAAGCGGCGGCGCGCCAGGTCCGGTGATCCATCATAGGCTGACGCAGCCACGCTCTCGCCCGCGTCCTCGCCGGCGGCAACTGACCAGACCGAAGAGCCGAGGAATGCCCCTTGAGGGCGGCGGCGATCTTGGCGCCGCTTTCCTCAAGAATGGCCGCACCCAGGACCACGAGGAGCCACAGAGTGGCGAGAAACGGCAGGGTGCCTAAAGCTGCAGTCATCACGGTCAGCCTCCTTCAAGGCGGGGTAATGTTCTCTATTTGTTCTCACATGTCAAGCACCGCCCCAAGCCCTTGAAAGCAGGGGCTCCTTCCGCTACGTGCCCCGCCATCCCACAGGCGGAGCTGACATACCGGTGCCGGCCGTAAGGCTGGTGACATGGCTCCGCTGAGGCAGAACCGGAAGGAGAAGACCAATGGCGACGACCGTCGTCACCATGCAACAATTGCTCGAGGCCGGAGCGCATTTCGGCCACCAGACCCATCGCTGGAACCCGCGGATGAAGCCGTACATCTTCGGCGACCGCAACGGCGTCCACATCATCGACCTGTCGCAGACGGTGCCGCTGTTCGCGCGCGCTCTCGATTTCGTCCAGCAGACGACCGCGCGCGGCGGCAAGGTGCTGTTCGTCGGCACCAAGCGCCAGGCGCAGGACGCGATCGCGGAAGCCGCTCAGGCTAGCGGGCAGCATTTCGTCAACCACCGCTGGCTCGGCGGAATGCTCACCAACTGGAAGACGATCTCCAACTCGATCAAGCGGCTGAAGAGCCTCGAGGAGCAGCTGTCGGGCGACACCGCCGGCCTCACCAAGAAGGAGGTCCTGCAGCTCACCCGCGAGCGTGACAAGCTGGAGAAGAGCCTTGGCGGAATCCGCGACATGGGCGGGCTTCCTGACGTCATGTTCGTGATCGACACCAACAAGGAAGAGCTGGCGATCAAGGAAGCCAACGTCCTCGGCATTCCGGTGGTAGCGATCCTCGATTCGAACAGCGACCCCAGCGGCATCGCCTTCCCGGTCCCGGGCAATGACGACGCCAGCCGAGCGATCCGCCTCTATGCCGACGCGGTCGCGCAGGCGGTGAACGAGGGCCGCACCGGCGAGGCCGTCTCGAAAGGCGAGGACATCGGCGAAATGGCCGAGCCTCCTGTCGAGCAGGCGCTGGAAGCCTGATTACTTCCCCTCCCGCGTGCGGGAGGGGATTGAGGGGTGGGCCTGTCATGCCCACTTCTCTCGACACATTCCCACCCCCAGCCCCTCCCGCGAGCGGGAGGGGAGCAAAGGAAAGAGAATATGGCTGAGATCACGGCCGGATCAGTGAAGGAACTGCGCGAGCGCACCGGCGCCGGCATGATGGACTGCAAGAAGGCGCTCGCCGAGACCAATGGCGAAATGGAGGCCGCGATCGACTGGCTTCGCGCCAAGGGCCTTGCCGCCGCCGCCAAGAAGGCGGGCCGCACCGCCGCGGAAGGCCTCGTCGGAGTGACCGTCGAGGGCAATCGCGGCGCGGTGGTCGAGGTCAATTCTGAAACCGATTTCGTCGCCAAGAACGAGATCTTCCAGGATTTCGTCCGCAATGTCGCGAAGCTCGCCCTCGAGCATGGCACGGACGTCGAGGCACTCGGCGCTGTGCAATATCCGGCGGGCGGCACCGTCCAGGAGAAACTGACCGACAACATTGCGAAGATCGGTGAAAATCAGTCGCTCCGCCGCGCGGCGGTCGTGGATGTGGGTGAGGGCGCCGTCGTGTCCTACGTCCACAACCAGGTCGCGCCCGGGCTCGGCAAGATCGGCGTGCTCGTGGCGCTCGAGGGCGCTGCTCCGGCCGAGACTCTGCAGACGCTCGGCAAGCAGATCGCGATGCATGTCGCGGCTGCGCACCCGCTGGCGCTGTCGGCGGAGGACCTGCCGGCGGAGCTCGTCGAGCGCGAGCGCGCGATCGCCATGGAAAAGGCCAAGGAAAGCGGCAAGCCGCAGAACATCATCGAGAAGATGGTGGAGGGCGGCCTGGCCAAGTTCCGCAAGGA
>DASVXR010000300.1:0-2119 GCA_036392595.1 Sphingomicrobium sp. | reverse complement strand
AAAGCTGGTGAACGGCGCCGGCCAGGTGCGCGCCGCCTTCGCCGGCCGCCGGGGCGCCGCCTTCACCTTCTCGACGCTCGCCGACATATCGCCGGACACGATCAGGGTGACCGGCAGCGGGCATGTCGAGCGCGAGCCGCTGGTGCTCAACCAGGCCGCCGTCTTCACCCGGTCCGGCGACGGCTGGGAGCTTGCCCCGACGCGGCTCACCTTCGCCGGCGGAGCGGCCGTCGTCTCCGGCCGCAGCGGCTCGAGGCCGGAGGTCCATGCGCAGGTGATGGGCATGCCGCTCCAGGTGCTCGACGTCGCCTGGCCCAACCTCGACCTCAAGGGCCTCGCCACAGGGCGCGTCGATTATGCCTGGAAGGGCAACCGCAACGGCCGGCTCGACCTCAAGGTGCGCGGGCTCAGCCGCGCCGGGCTGGTTCTCGCTTCCAAGCCGATCGACGTCGGAGTGGCGGCGATCGTCTCGGGCAACAACGCCGCGATGCGCGCGGTCGCGGCCAGCGACGGGCAGATCGTCGGACGCGCGCAGGCCCGCTTCGCTCCGTTGGGCGGAGGACCACTGTTGGCCGAGCTCTTGAACGCGCCGCTGTTCGCCCAACTTCGCTACATCGGTCCCGCGGACACCCTGTGGCGCCTATCGGGGACGGAGGTCATCGACCTCTCCGGACCGCTCGCCGTCGGGGCGGACATCGGCGGCCGCCTTGCCGATCCGGTGATCCGGGGATCGCTGCGGACGCAGAATGCCCGCCTTGAAAGCGCGGTGACAGGCATGGTCATCAGCAACGTCGCCAGCCAGGCTCGCTTCTCGGGCCCGCAGCTGATCTTCAGCCAGATTTCGGGGAACACGGCCGGCGGCGGTTCGGTCACGGGCAACGGCACCGCGACCTTCAGCGGCGGCAAGACCCTGCTCAACCTGTCCTTCAGCGCCAATCAGGCACTCCTCCTCAACCGCGACGACGTCGCGGCGCGAGTGACCGGGCCGCTGCAGATCCGCTCGGATGGGCAGGGCGGGACCATCTCCGGCAACCTGCGGCTCAACAAGGGCCGCTTCCAGCTCGGCCGGGCCAGCGCCGCGGCAGCCGTTCCCCAGCTCCAGGTGCGCGAAAGCGGCCTCGCTCCCGAGGACGTGATCGAGGTCGCCGACCTCCACCCATGGAAGCTCGACCTCAAGGTGGCGGGCCGCGATCTCCAGGTCGCCGGTCTCGGAATCAGCAGCCTGTGGACGACGGACCTGCAGGTTGGCGGCTTCGCCGACGCGCCGCGTTTCAGCGGAAGGGCCGATCTCGTTCGCGGCGACTATGACTTCGCAGGGCGCAACTTCCGCCTCGACCGCGGAGTCATCCGCTTCCGCAACGAGAGCCCGCCCGATCCGCTGCTCGACATCCATGCCGAGGCGCAGGTGCAGGGCCTCGACGCGAGCGTGCTGGTGCGCGGAACGGGCCTCAAGCCCGAGATCACCTTCGCCAGCACCCCGCCGCTGCCGCAGGACGAGCTCCTGTCGCGGATCCTGTTCGGCACCTCCATTACCAACCTATCGGCGCCGGAAGCGCTGCAGCTCGCCTCCGCGGTTGCCGCGCTGCAGTCAGGCTCGGGCAGCCTCGATCCCATCAACGCCCTTCGGCGGGCGGTCGGGCTGGACCGCTTGCGCGTCGTCCCCGCCGACGTCGCGACGGGGCAGAAAACGGCGATTGCAGCCGGCAAATATGTCACCCGGAAATTGTTCGTCGAGGTGGTGACCGACGGCCAGGGCTATTCCGCCACGCGGGTCGAATATCAAATGACGCGCTGGCTCTCGCTCCTCTCGACCGTGTCGACGATCGGCCGCTCGAGCGCGAGCGTGAGGGTGTCGAAGGATTATTAGCGTTTCGTCATGCCGGGCTTGACCCGGCATCCGCCTTCTTTTCTATCCAGCAAGAAACAGGCAGACCCCGGATCAAGTCCGGGGTGACAGGGAGGGGCCTACATCCGATGGCAAATTACAAGCATCGCAAGACCATCCTTTCGCCTGACGAGGTGCCGGAAGAGCATCGGTTGAAGAAGTCGCTCTCCTGGCCGCACCTCGTCGCGCTCGGGGTCGGCGCGATCGTCGGCACGGGAATCCTGACCTTGACCG
>DASVXR010000299.1:0-7258 GCA_036392595.1 Sphingomicrobium sp. | reverse complement strand
GACTACCACCCAGAACAAGGGGAAATGCACATGCGCAAAATACTGCTTGCCACGACGGCGGCGCTCGCCGTCGCTTCATCGCCGGCGGTAGCCCGCGATGGATCTGGTTATGTCGGGCTCGAAGGCGGCGTCATGTTCCCGCGGAGCCAGGACGGAGTCTTTACCGCGACCTTTACCCAGAGCGCCCAGACACCCGCGGCGGGTACACCGGCTCCGGCGCCCGGCACCGGCCTCGTCGGCGCTCTCGCCCCGCCTCTTGACGTCGCCCCCGCCGGAGTCACCGGCGCTTCGCGCGTCAAGTGGAAGACCGGCTGGGATATCGACGCGATCGCCGGCTACGACTTCGGCATGTTCCGGCTCGAAGGCGAGCTCGGCTACAAGCGCTCGAAGATCAAGCGGTTCACGCAGGACACGGCGTTCGGAACCGCCGTCGAAACTGGCCTCAATCCGGTGGGCACGACCGGCACGGCTTTCGTGTTTCCGCTCAATACGCCGACTTCGTTCGGCATCAATGACCACCTCAGCATCCTCTCCGGAATGCTGAACGGCCTGGTCGACTTCGGCGGCGACGACAGCATCAACTTCTCTGTCGGCGGCGGCGTCGGCTATGCCCGGGTGAAGGAGTTTGGCGACCACGACAACAAGTTCGCGTGGCAGCTCCTTGCCGCGGCGCGTTATCCGGTCAGCCCGAACATCGATATCGGCCTGAAGTACCGCTACTTCCGCACCGGGCACCTCAATTTCAACAACCCCGGCGCAACTTTCGTCGGTTCGACCCGGACGGCTTCTGTTCCAAACGTTCCGCCACCGGGTGGCACGGCGTCGGGCAACACGGACGTGACGTTCACCCGGACGGCAGCGATCACTGGCGACTTCAGGGACCATGTCGCGTCGCACAGCCTGCTGTTGAGCCTGATCTACAACTTCGGCGCAGCGGCCCCGCCGCCGCCTCCGCCGCCTCCGCCCCCGCCGCCTCCGCCGCCGCCTCCGGCGACGCAGACCTGCCCGGACGGATCGGTGATCCTGGCGACGAGCACCTGCCCGGCGCCGCCGCCTCCGCCTCCGCCACCGCCTCCGGCGCAGCGTGGCGAACGCGGCAAGTAAGAAGACTTTCTCAAATCGACTTCGCCCGGGCGACCCAGTCGCCCGGGCCTTTTCTTTGAACGGCGCTTCAATTTCTTCGAACTGCGGCTTGCAGCGGGTTTTCATATCCGGCGCCGCACGCTAGCCAGCAGGCGCGGCAGAGTTCCGCCGCAAGTCGAGGAAATTTCATGAAAATCGCCGTCGCTTTTCTCGCGTCCGCCGCGCTCGGATGCCTCGTCCCAGCCGCGCTCGCGGCTCAGCCCGCCTCACAGGCCGACACGGTCGATCCCACCCTGCCGACACAGCTGCCGCGCACGGCCGTCCCGCATCATTATGCGATCGTCTTCACTCCGCACGCCGAGCGGCTGACCTTCGACGGCCGAGTGACGATCGACCTCGACATCATCAAGCCGACGCGCGAGCTGGTGCTGAACGCCGCGGACCTCAAGTTCACGTCGGCGACGCTTCGGCCGGCAAAAGGCGGTGCGGCGCTCACCGGCACCGCTGCGATCAATGACAACGCGCAGACGGCGAGCTTCACCTTCCCCAGGGCGTTGCCTCGGGGCAGCTACCAGCTCGACCTCGTCTATTCGGGCAAGATCAACACGCAGGCGAATGGCCTCTTCGCGCTCGATTACAGGACCAAGGGAGGAAAGGACGCCCGCTCGCTCTTCACCCAGTTCGAGGCCGCGGACGCGCGCCGGTTCGTACCCAGCTGGGACGAGCCGGACTACAAGGCCAGCTTCGACCTGACCGCGCGAGTGCCTGCCAAGCAGATGGCGGTCAGCAACATGCCGGCGGCCGCGACCCGCAAGCTGGCCGGCGGCCTCAAGGAAGTCCGCTTCCAGAGGACCCCCACCATGTCCTCCTACCTCCTCTTCTTCGCGAGCGGCGACTTCGACCGGATCACCAAGCCGGCCGGCGGCCGCGAGGTGGGAATCGTCGTGTCGCGCGGCAATGGCTCCAAGGGTCATCGCGCGCTCGACGACGAAGCGCTGATCCTGCCCTATTACAATGATTATTTCGGCACGCCCTATCCGCTGCCCAAGCTCGACAACGTCGCGGGCCCCGGTCAGTCGCAATTCTTCTCCGCGATGGAGAATTGGGGCGCCATCTTCACCTTCGAATATGCGATCCTCGACGATCCGGCGATCACCACCGAGGCGCAGCGGCAGAACATCTTCACCACAGAAGCGCACGAGATGGCGCACCAATGGTTCGGCGACCTGGTCACCATGGGCTGGTGGGACGACCTCTGGCTCAACGAGGGATTCGCCAGCTGGATGGAGAACAAGACCACCCAGCACTTCCATCCCGACTGGGGCGGCGACATCGACCGCGTCGCTTCGCGCGAGGGAGCGATGGGGCTCGACGCGCTCAACTCCACCCATCCCGTCGTCCAGCAGGTGCGCACCGTGGAGCAGGCTAACCAGGCGTTCGACGCCATCTCCTATCAGAAGGGCGAGTCGGTCATCGCCATGCTCGAGGATTTCGCCGGGCCGGACGTGTGGCGCGACGGCATCCGGCGCTACATCGCGAGCCACGCCTACCGCAATTCGCGCACGACGGATCTTTGGGCGGCGGTGGAAGCCGCGGGCGCTCGCGGCCTCTCCACGGTTGCTATGGATTTCACCACGCAGCCGGGGATTCCTCTGATGACCGTCGGACCGACGCAATGCGTTAACGGATCGACCATCGTCACTCTGACACAGGCCCAATTTTCCACCGACCGGCGTCAGAAAGCCGCGGCGAGCCCGCTCTCCTGGCAAGTTCCGGTGAAGGCGAGCGCAGGCGGCGCAACCGCACAGGTCGTGACGTTGGGCAGGACGACGCAGCTCACCGTCCCCGGCTGCGGGCCGCTGCTGCTCAATCCGGGCCAGCACGGCTATTACCGCACGCTCTACACGCCGCAGCAGGCGCAGGCGCTGGCTGCGCGCGTGCCGCAGCTCGCCGCGGTCGATCAATATGGCGCGATCTCGGACTCGGTCGCGCTGTCGCTTGCCGGCTATCAGCCGATGTCGAGCGGGCTCGACATGCTCGCTGCAATGCCGCCGAACGGAAGCGCAAAGGTGGTCCAGCGCGTGGTCACCCGCTGGGACGACCTTTACGACCGCATGGACGGTGACCCGGCAGCGCAGGCGGCGATCGCTTCCCGAGTGATCACGTCGTTCGGCCCTCGTCTGCAGCAGCTCGGTTTCGCGCCGAAGGCGGGTGAGCCCGCGGTCGATGCGGTACTGAGGCCGACGCTGATTTCGACACTCGGCAAGTATCGCGACCCCCAAGTGCTCGCCGAAGCCGCGCGGCTGTTCGCGGCCTGGAAGCAGAATCCCGACGCCATTCCCGGCTCGCTGAAGGCGACGTGGCTCGGCGTAATCGCGCGGAACGCCGATGCGGCGACTTGGGACGCGCTGCACGACCGCGCACGAGCGACGACGGGAACGGTGGAGCGGACCTCGCTGTACCAGCTGCTGGGCCGCACCTCGGACGAGGCGCTTGCACGCCGTGCGCTCGAGCTGGCGCTGACGGACGAGCCGGGGAAGACGATCAGCTCCGGAATGATGACCGCGGTAGCGGCCGCTCACCCGAGGCTCGCGATCGATTTCGTCCTTTCACACCTGCCTCAGGTGAACCAGCTGATCGACATCTCGGGCCGCTCGCGTTTCATGCAGCGCCTCGCCCAGTCCAGCCGCGACCCGGCGCTCATCCCGGTGCTGGAAGCTTATGCGCAGGCGAATCTCGGCGAGAGCGACCGCAAGCCGATCCAGCAGGCGATCGACCGAATCCGGGCCGAGTCCTCGCAGTCGGCGCGGATCCGCGTGGAGACGGCCGACTGGGTCCAGCCGAACGGAGGCCGGCGAGTGGGCCGGGGCGCCCCTTAAGGGTTGATCGGCGGGCGTTTTTCGCTATAGGCGCCGCTCCGCTTCGGGCTTGCCCGAGGCGACCGTCCGAGACAGCTGCTGAGGTTCGCCTCTTAATCTGCAGCCTAGACGGGGAAAAGGAATCACCGGAGCGCTATTGGCGCTTCGTCGTGCGTTGCCTTGCAGCGCAAAGATCCTCAACCCCACGGACACGGGTGCTCAGGTTCGCCTGAGCTTTGTTGAACTCGCTCGAAGTACCACTTCGAGTGAAACTTTGGAGTTGGCATGGATCGTTCGCAAAAAGCCGATCTGGTCGCCGAGCTGAAGAACGTCTTCACCGAGACGAGCGTGGTGGTCGTCACCCGCAATCTCGGGCTCTCCGTCGCGCAATCGACGGAGCTGCGCCTGAAGATGCGCGACGCCGGCGCCCAGTTCAAAGTTGCGAAGAACCGGCTTGCCCTCATCGCGCTCGAGGACACGCGCTACAAGCCGATCGGCGACCTTCTCAAGGGACCGACCGCGCTTGCGACCTCGGGAGACCCCGTCGCGGCCGCCAAGGTCGCGGTGGACTTCGCCAAGACGCACGACAAGTTCGAGATCGTCGGCGGAGCGATGGGCGACACCGTGCTCGACGTGAACGGGATCAAGGCGCTCGCCGCCCTCCCGTCACTCGACGAGCTGCGCGCGAAGATCGTGGGCCTCATCCAGGCGCCCGCGACCAAGATCGCCCGCACCGTCAACGAGCCCGGCGCTCAGCTGGCACGGGTCTTCGCCGCCTACGGGGCCAAGGAAGCCGCGCAAGCGCACATCTTTTCATCAACGCACGACAATCGAGGCGAAGGCCTCACCAAGGAGTATCAAATGGCTGACATCACCAAGCTGGTCGACCAGCTTTCCGAACTGACCGTCCTCGAGGCCGCGGATCTCGCCAAGGCGCTCGAAGAGAAGTGGGGCGTCTCGGCCGCGGCTGCGGTCGCGGTTGCCGGCCCGGCTGCTGCCGGCGGCGGCGCTGCTGCTCCGGCGGCCGAAGAGAAGACCGAGTTCGACGTCATTCTCACCGGCGACGGCGGCAAGAAGATCAACGTGATCAAGGAAGTCCGCGCGATCACCGGCCTTGGCCTGGGCGAAGCGAAGGCGCTGGTCGAAGGCGCTCCCAAGGCCGTCAAGGAAGGCGTCAACAAGGAAGAGGCCGAGAAGATCAAGAAGCAGATCGAGGATGCCGGCGGCACCGTCGAGCTCAAGTAAGCTTCGTCTCGGTTACCAAGTAAAAAAGGGCGGCTCGGCGACGGGTCGCCCTTTTTCGACCAGGGTTTGAATTCGGAGTTCTTGAAAGATGGCGGAAGGCGTTGTCGCGGCGGACCAGCTGCGACTGTTCATCGAGCGGGTCGAGCGGCTCGAGGAGGAGAAGAAGGGCATCGCGGACGACATCCGCGACGTCTATGCCGAGGCGAAGGCCAACGGCTACGACACGAAGATCATGCGGATGATCGTGCGCCTGCGGAAGATGGAAACGCACACGCGGCAGGAGCAGGACGCGCTGCTGGAGACCTATCGCCAGGCGCTCGGATTGGAATAAGGTCCGGCCATGGCAGGTCATTCCAAATTCAAGAACATCATGTACCGGAAGGGGGCGCAGGATAAGAAGCGCTCCGCCCTCTTCTCGAAGCTCAGCCGCGAGATCACCGTCGCGGCGAAAATGGGCCTGCCCGATCCGGAAGCGAACGCACGCCTCCGTGCCGCTGTCATTGCCGCTCGAGCCCAGTCGATGCCCAAGGAGAATATCCAGCGGTCGATCGACAAGGCGTCCGGCGGCGACGCCGAGAATTACGAAGAGATCCGCTATGAGGGCTTCGGTCCCGGCGGCGTTGCCCTGATCGTCGAGGCGCTAACCGACAACCGCAACCGCACCGCGACCAACGTCCGCACGATCTTCTCGAAGAACGGCGGCAATTTGGGGGCGAGCGGAAGCGTCAGCCACGGCTTCGAGCGCATGGGGCTGGTCGAATATCCCGCGAGCGCCGGCGACGCGGACAAGGTGCTGGAAGCGGCCATCGAGGCCGGCGCTGACGATGTCGAATCCGATGAGTCCGGCCACCGCATCTGGACGGCGGTCGATAGCCTGCACGAGGTCGCGAAAGCGCTGGAGCCGATGCTCGGCGAGGCGGAGAGCGCCAAGCTGGCGTGGAAGCCGCAGACCGAGGTCGAGGTGCGCGGTGAGGACGCCCAGCAGCTTCTAAAGCTGATGGATGCGCTCGAGGAGGATGACGACGTCCAAACCGTCTGGGGCAATGAGAAGGTCCCCGACGAGGAGCTGGCCAACCTCGCGTGAGGATCCTCGGGCTCGATCCGGGGCTGGCCACAACCGGCTGGGGGCTCATCCAGGCGGAGGGAAACCGGCTCAGCCACATCGCCAACGGACAGCTCACCACCAAGACGAGCGCCGGGCTTCCGCAGCGGCTGGCGAGCCTTGGCGATCAACTCGACGCCCTGATAGCGGAGCACCAACCCGACAGCGCCGCCGTTGAGGAAGTCTTCGTCAACCAGAACCCGCAATCGACGCTGAAGCTCGGCCAAGCCCGCGGAGTCGTGATCATGACCGCCGCCCGCGCCGGAATCGACGTCGGCGAATATGCCGCGCGACTGGTCAAGAAAGCGGTCGTCGGCGTCGGCAATGCCGAGAAGGCGCAGGTCCACGCGATGGTCGCTCGGCTGCTCCCCGGAGCGAAGATCGCGGGTCCCGACGCCGCCGATGCGCTCGCCGTTGCGATCACCCACGCGCATCATCTGGCGACGCCGCGGCGCATCGCTTAACAATAAGCGATGATCGCCCGCCTCTCCGGAATCCTCGCCGAACTCAGCGCCGACGGAGCCGTGATCGACGTCGGCGGCGTGGGCTACCTCGTCCACTGCAGCGGCAAGACGCTCGATGCGATCGGTCCGGTCGGCGGCGAGGTGCTGATCCTGACCGAGCTGCAGGTGCGCGAGGACGCCTGGACGCTGTTCGGTTTCGGCTCGACGGCAGAGCGAGATTCGTTTCGCGCGCTTACCTCGGTCCAGGGCGTCGGCGGACGGCTCGCGCTCGCGATCCTGTCGGTGCTCTCGCCAGACGAGCTGGCGCGGGCCGTGGCGCATGGCGACAAGGCGATGATCGGCCGCGCCAACGGCGTGGGACCGAAGCTCGCCGCGCGCATCGCCAACGAGCTCCAAGGCAAGCTGGGCGTCGCGGGTCTGACCGGCGCGGCACCGCCCCCCCGCGCCGGAATCGACGTCGGCGAATATGCCGCGCGACTGGTCAAGAAAGCGGTCGTCGGCGTCGG
>DASVXR010000298.1:0-27434 GCA_036392595.1 Sphingomicrobium sp. | reverse complement strand
TTGGGCTGTTCGACTATGCGCCCGCGGCTGCGGCGGCCCGGCGCACCCGCTTCGGCGACTATCGCCTGCGCCGCCAGCATACCGCCTGCGCCGTATGGCCGAAGGGCAAGGTTCCAGCCGCCTTCCTCAAGCCGCCGCGGACGAGCGCGGCAGTGCTGATCCTCTCCGGCCCGGTCGACCCGGTGACTCCGCCCGCCTGGGGCGCGAGCATTGCCCGGGCGCTTCCCAATGCGCGGCAGGTGATCATCCCTGAGATGGCGCACATTCTCGACGGGCTCAGCGGCGTCGACACCTGTTTCGACCCGATGCTACTGCGCTTCTACGATACGGGCGACGTCCGGCATCTCGACACCAGCTGCGTCGCGCGCATGAGCCCGCCTCCGTTCGAGACTGCCGGTGCGCGCTGATGCTTGTCCAAAAAGCTGATTGCCAGCCTTTCCGTTGGAGCGCAGTTTAACAGCGGTGCCGTGAAGGGGCGATCATGTGCGGCTGGCGAGTTTTCGCACTTTTTGCGCGTGGGGCCGGGCCGGGCGCGCAAATTAGATGATCGAGGAGTCTTCCTCCAAACGGAACCCGTCCGTTTTCCTGAGCTATGCGCGCGAGGATTTCGCAAAGGCGCAGGCAATCGTGTCGATGCTCGAGCGCCAGGGCCTCACCGTCTGGTGGGATGGGCTCATCGAGAGCGGACATGAGTTCGCCGAGAAGATCGAAGAGGCGCTCCAGTCGGCAGACGTAGTGGTCGTTCTCTGGTCACCGACGTCGATCCATTCGCATTGGGTGCGCGACGAAGCGGCGGCCGGGCGCGACCGCGGCCGGATGGTCCCGGTTACGATAGGCGGGGTCGAGCCGCCGCTCGGCTTCCGCCAGATCAAGTACCTCGATCTCACCAACTGGCGCGGCAAGGGCACCGATCGGAAGGCCAGGCAGCTCTACCAGGCAATCTGCAACGTTGCGGCGGGCGTCGCGGCCGGCTTTCAGAAGCCCTCCCGCAAAAGCTCGGTCCAGTTCACGAGGCGCAACGTCGTGATTGCGGGAGCGGCCGGGGCCGCTCTCGTCGGCGGCGGGGTGATCGGCTTCAACAACCTTAAGGGCCGGGGTCCGCGCGGCACCAGCATCGGCGTGCTCCCATTCCGCAACCTGAGCGGCGATCCGGCCGACACCTATTTCTCCGACGGCATCGCCGATGAGCTTCGAGCGACGCTCAGCCAGAGCAGCGACCTTGTCGTTGCCGCCGCAACCTCGTCGGACGTCGCCGGGAAGAAGTCCACTGCACCCCGCGCGATCGCCTCAGCGCTGCGGGTGAACTTCATTCTTCAGGGAAGCGTCCGCCGTGAAGCGCAGCTGGTCCGCATCGCGGTGCAAATCGTCGATGGCGCAAGCGGGTTCGATCGATGGTCGCAAGCGTTCGACCGCAACCTCGACGACATCCTCGCCGCGCAAAGCGAAATCGCCGCCTTCGTCACCGATGCGCTGCTTTCGGGAATTGCCGCCGCGAAGCGCCCGAGCGACCGGTTGGGGGGGACTCACAACAAGGACGCGTTCGACGCTTATCTGCGCGGCGTTGCCCTCTACAAGCGCGCCAGCCAAGCGACCGATTTCCAGGCGCTTCAACAGTTCCAGCGGGCCGTCGCGCTCGATCCGAAATATGCCGTGGCGCAGGCAGCGCTCTCTCGCGCCTGCACCGTCATCGCCAACGGCTATGCGCGCGCCGGCGAGGTCAAGGCCTTTCACCGGCGGGCCGAGGACGCAGCCCAGGCCGCCATCCAGTCGGCCCCGCGGCTCGCCGACGGCTATTCGGCCCTCGGCTTCGTTCTTCTGAATGGGGAACTCGATCCGACCGGAGCCGCCGCGGCCTATCAGCGCAGTTTCGAGCTGGGTTACGGCAACGCCGATATCCTGACCGCCTACGCGAGTTTTGCGGGAAGGACGGGCCGCTTTGCCGATGGGCGCGTCGCGATCGCCCGCGCGCAACGCCTCGATCCGCTGAACTCGACCGTTTTCAGGACCGCCGGGCTGCTCGAGCTGGATGCCCGGCAGTACGATCGAGCGTCGACGGCGCTTCACACCGCGCTCGCGCTGAACCCCGACGCCAACACGATCCACATGGCGTTAGGCGATATCGCACTGATGAACGGCGATTCGGCCGCGGCGCGCGACCAATATTTGAGGGAGCCGGACCCCATCAGCCGGCTTCGCGGCTTGGCGATAGCAGACATGAAATTGTCGCAGGTCAAAACCGCCCAATCCGAGTTTGCGGAGCTCAAGCGCAAATATGGCGACATCACCTACTACCAACAGGCGCAAGTACTGGCGCAATGGGGGCAGCAGGACGACGCTCTGACGTGCCTGGAAAAGGCGGTCCGAGCGTCCGATGCCGGCGTCGTAAGGTCGAGGAACGACCCGCTACTTGATCCCATAAGAAAAACTGTCAGATTCGCGGCGGTCGAGCGCAGTCTCGGGTACGTCTGAGTCGGCCAGGAGAATGGGGGCTAAGATGAAACACTTCAAAGCTGCAGTCGCGGTGCTTGGAATCGCGCTTTGCGTCGCTTCCTGCACGGACCCCGGACCAAGGAAGAACAAGATCGCGGCGATCGGCTCGGCAGTCCAACTTGCCGGCGACATCGGACGCTGATTTCTTCGAAGGCGCGGAACTAGTCTAGAGTCCGAACGCCTCAGCTTCGCACACCGAGGCGGGGCTCAGTGGTGCGCGTGCCGCTTCCGCGTTTTGTGCCTGGGCTGGTGGCGGCCGCCGGCGCTCGTGTCCAGGCTCCCAAGGCTCAGCGGCGACTGCGCCTGGATCTGGCTCGTTCTCAATTGCATGGCTTCGATGCACTTCTCGTTCGCGGGAAGGAAGTTGGGCGCGTCGCTCTCCAGTGCTGCTCCGCGGCCGCGCACATAGACATATTGTTCGTTGCCATTCGTCGAGTTGACTTCGCCGCAGATAATTCCCTTGTCCGGGAAGATTTTCAGCGGATCGTCCATGAAGTGCGCGGAGCCCGGATCGTCGAGCAGGAATTGGACCTGCTTGTGCGCCTCGTCCTGAAGCTTCTGTTCGGGAGTTGCGCCGCCACAGCTCGCGACCATGAGCAACGCAACGAGAACGAGGCGCTGGCGCATCCGGTAAGTCCCTCGCCCCGAATTCTAGCATGGACGGCGCGCAATTGTTGAGCCCCGCCGCCGCGACGTAACGTCCAACGCCAAGGGAGCGGCGAGGCTCGGCTTGCCTTTGCGCCTCCCATCGGGCGCCGGCATTCACCGAAGTTATAGCTGCGGATTAAAAGGAGTTAAGCTTGCGGTCCGCGGCTCGGGCGCGCCTTGGCCCACCGCGATCTTGGCTGAACCAGCGCCATCTCTTCCATCGCGCTCGCCAGTCTCAGCAGGAACGGTTCTTCGGGCCGTCCAGCATAAGCCGGCGCCATCTTCCGGCACTTCGCCGCTTCTTCGTGCAAGGCCCTGTTACGCATCCGACTCACCCCCAACTCGGCGCAGAATAAACCTAATGTTGTCAGTTGGCTATCAAGCAGGTTAGCGAGAGGCGGCGTTCCGGAGCAAGGCCGCCTACGGGAGTTAAGAGGCTGCCCCTGTCCGCAAGCGGTGGAACCGCGGGGGCGGGCGGATTAAGGAACGCGCATCGATTGATGGGGTGCGCCAAATGCTCCCAAGACTGATTTTGATGGCCGTAGCGTTCCTCGTGGTGTTCGTGCATTCGAATCGGCGTCTTCGAAACTCAGGACAAACGCACAAAACGGTAGAGGCCTCATTGCATGGGTTGGCCGCTTCGACTGCAGTAGGCGTGATACTTTTGGCGCTATGGGCAGCCAAGCGTCTGCACTACGTCGCCACGCACCTGTAGCTTCGCTCACTCTGCCAGCGCCGCGACGATCATGCTCCGGTGGCGCCGCCATTCGACCATCGTCGAGCGAAGCAGCTCCAGCAAATGCTCGGCCGAGGCGAGCGGCTGCTCTCTCCCCCGCATCCGCTCCACCAGGTCGAGCTGCGCGGCGATGCGCTGCTCACCTTCGGCAATATGCCGATCGGCGAGCTCCAGGTGCCTGAGCTCCATCTGGCGGTTCATGGGGAGGCCCTCGCGGTGGGCGAACTATATCATAGTTGCGGGGGGGGGGAACGCAGCCCCTGACTATTTGCGTACCCAGTCGAGGACCTGCCGGCTCTCCTTCAGCCGTTCCTCCTGGCGCCGCAGGATTTCCCGGACATGCCGGCGCACGGCCTGGACGCGCTTCTGCGTGCGCTCGATCGCGGCGATCGCATCGTCCTTCACGGACGGCACCGTCACCTGCTGCCGGATTCCTTCTTTCCAGCTCCCTACGCGCCCGGATTCCCAACCTGCGTCAACAACCCTTGGCCGCTACTTAGCTGGATTAATCCATGTTATAGGACGACCCTCCGAGGGAGGCGCCCATGGGCCGCCAGCAGGGGTTCACCAAGCGTGCGCCGAGAGTGGATATCAGGCGTCCGGCCGTCATGATCGATTCGGACGGCCGCGAATCCGACGTCGTCATTCTCGACGTCTCCAGCGGCGGCTTCCGCCTGCAGCTCCCCGAAAGCCCGCGGATCGGCGAGTTCGTGACCCTCAGGGTCGAGCGGGGCGAGGAATACCCGACCCAGATCCGCTGGGCGCTGGGCGATGAGGCCGGCGGAGTGTTTCTTACATCCGCAAGTTACGAACGATGGGAAGACGGGAGGGGCAAAGCGGTGGCTGAGGATCGAAGCGAATCGGGCGATCGCCGCGAGGGCGAAGATCGCAGGAAAGGCGATCGGCGCGAGGACCAGCGGTTGGACCGCGACGGGGTGCAGCGGGACCGCCGGGGAGGCGACCGCCGGGGCGAGAGCTAGTCGCCCAGCGAGGTCGACGACGTCGCCCAGATCTGGAGCATCCTGCGGTCCGCCTCGCTCAGCGGCTCGCAGGCAAGTCCCGGGCGCCGATACTTCTGCTCGAAGGTCTGGCGAGGCTTGGGCACGTGGCGGAGCACGTCTTCCATGGCGATCGGCCGCTCGAAGGCGACTCCGGCAAAGCCGCTCTCCGACCAGACGACGCGCCCCCTCACCCGCAGGCCGTTGCGCTCGAACACGACGTTCGCTCCCTCCGGCGGAAGCATATGCGCCTCGATCAGCGCGCCCTGGCGCGACAGGTTGCGCAGGCGCACGTGGTCCGCCGTGCCGTTGTGCTCGATCTTGGCACTCAGCAGCACCGGGGAGCGGTTCGACCGCCGATTCTGAACACCGCCACTTTGGTCCATGAAGCCCGGAATAACCGAAGTCGGTAAATGTTTGATTTCCACTTGCGCGCCGACGACGCCCCGCCTCGTCATAATACCGAGGACAGCAACAAGCCGATGAGCAGCCAGAGAATCAGCCCGATCGCCGAGCCGATCGCAATACCTTTGAGCACCCGAGCGACCTGGGGATATTCGGTCGACATGCCCGTCTCCAAGCGTTCCGACTGGACGCAACGCGCTCGAAGGGGCTCCCCGACTGCCCCGATTCGGCACAGCTCGCGCCAATACGCTTCCATTCGCGTTACTGGAAGCGGACAGTGAGCAACCGTTTCGAGGTGACAAATTGTGCGCTGGTGGCTGATCATTCTCGTTCTCTGGGTTGCGCCTGCAATGGCGATCGCTCTTGCCCTGCTTTGGGGACTGCTGAGCGGCAAAACACGTTGGAAGCCTGCAGATCCGGAATCGTCGAGCGCCGAGATCGTCGAGTTCGGTGACCGCTCGGCTCGTTCAACCTCGGAGCCGGACCAGCGAAAGCCGCGCAATCGCGCGAGATCCTGACCTGCGCCAGGCGCAACTTATTGCGCCCTACAACCTTTTGATCGGTCTTCTCGCCCTCACGGCTGTATAAGGCTTCTCCGCGTCGCTCGAACGGAGAAGAAACCCGAATGACAGGCTCTGCCAAGCCCCGGCTCGTCGGCTTCAACCATGTTGCGATCGAGGTCGGCGACATCGACGAGGCGCTCGACTTCTACGGCAAGCTCTTCACCTTCGAGCTCCGCAGCCGCGAGCCCGGAATGGCCTTCATCGATCTCGGCGACCAGTTCCTCGCTCTGCAGGAGACGCCCAACCCCTCCCCCACCGGCGGCCGCCATTTCGGCCTCGTGGTCGAGGACAAGGAAGCAGCGCGTGCGGCGATCGAAGCCGCCGGCATCAGGATCGAGCCGGGCCCGTTCCTCGATTTTCGCGATCCCTGGGGCAATCTCGTCGAGATCGTCGGCTACACCAACATCCAGTTCACCAAGGCGCCCCATGTGCTGCGCGGAATGGGCCTCTCGCACCTCGCCAAGAACGACGAGGCACTCCGCGAGCTCAAGGAAAAGGGCATGGCTCCCGAGGAGGCGGAAGCCGTCTGAGCGGTCAAGCGAAGCGGACGGCTGGTCATTTGCCGGCAAGCTTTACTGCTGTACTTAGCCACACGCGTCGCCTTCTACGGAAGGAAGAATGAACATGCGCACTGCACTTGCATTCGGGATACTGGCCTGCACGCCCGTGGCCGCGGTCTCGGCCCAGCCGGCGAGCGTCGCCGTCCAGCTCAGCAGCTTCAAGTTCGCTCCGTCGACGATCGCGCTCAAGGCTGGTCAGCCCGTCACTCTCCATCTCCAGAACGCATCCGGCTCCGGGCACAACTTTTCCGCACCGCAATTCTTCGCGGCCGCAAAGGTCGACCCCGGGTCCGCGTCGCTCATCCACAACGGCACGGTCGAGCTGAAGGGGCACCAGAGCGTCGACATCTCGCTTGTCCCGGCAGCGGGCAATTATCCGCTCAAATGCTCGCACAGCCTGCACTCAGCCTTCGGAATGAAGGGGAGGATCACCGTCGGCTAGCGCGCTCCCCAGCCGGTCAGCATCGTCTTGATGGTCCTTAGGAAGATCAGCAGGTCGAGCCAGGGCGAGAAATATTTGATGTAGTAGAAGTCGAACTGGAGCTTGAGATTGATGTCGTCGAGGCCGCTCACATAGCCTTGGTTGACCTGAGCCCAGCCGGAAATGCCCGGCTTCACCACGTGGCGGTAGCGGTAGAAGGGCAGCTCGGCGATGAACCAGTGGGTCAGCACCTCGGGCTCCGGCCTCGGGCCGATCCAGCTCATCTGGCCCATCAGAATGTTGAAGATCTGCGGAAGCTCGTCGACCCGATACCGCCGAAGGACCGCCCCCACGCTGGTGATCCGCGGATCGCCGTGATCCGTCGCCAGCGCTTTGCGGACATGGTGCTCGTCCCCCTCGACGGTGATCAGCTCCATGGTGCGGAACTTGTAGGCGGTGAACACCTTGCCGGCATGCCCGAGCCGCCGCTGGCGGAAGAGCACGGGCCCCCCGTCGTCGAGCAGGATCGCGACCGCCGACACCGCCATGATGGGAAGCGCGAAAGGCAGCATCGCCACCGCCCAGAGGAAGTCGATGACGGTCTTCAGGTGGAAATAGCCGCGCGCCGGGACCAGCGAGCCGAAGCTGTTCTCCGACAGCTGCTCGAGCTCGACCCGGCCGGTCAGCGACTCCCATAGCGGCTTGACCTGGTAGACGATCCGCCCGGCAAGCGCGGCGTCGGCGAGGAATCCCTCCCATTCGTCCGGCAGGTCGGCGCCGAAATCAGCGACTATCGCATAGCAGCCGCGGGTATCGTGAAGCCGCGGCCGCGACAGGAACAGCCAGTCGACGCCCTCGACCGACCGCAGGCGATCGATCGCCCCGAAAGGCACCACGGCGATCCGCCGACGAACGTGCCGCTCGGCGTAGATGTAGAGCGCGAAGAGCCACAGGACATGCAGGACGAAACCCAGGAGCAGCCCGAGGCGGTCATAGGGAAAGCGCGTCAGCAGGAACCAGACGACCATGATCCCGTGCCCGGTCAGCGCGGAGGGCAAGATGACATAGCTTCGCCGGATGCCGGGGTAGGTCTCGACCGACAGCCGCATCCAGAAGGCGATGACCACTGCCACCGCATTGGCAGCGAGTGTGTTCGTCACCGGCGGGTCGAGCAGCTTGCCGGGAAGCACCGTGTCCCTCAGCAGCCAGGGGACAAGCGCGCCGACCAGCAGCGCGCTCGCGAACTGGAACCGCTTGCGAGTGAGGATCGAGCCGTCGCGGACGGCGGGAAGCCGGTCGTGCTTCATAAAGTCCACCGGTCGATCGCGCCGTCGAGCTTTCGGTCCCGCCACATGCCCTTCAAATCGGCGAGGGTCCCGCCATCGGCGACCATCGCGAGCAGCCGATTGTCGGGAAGCTCCCGGTACTGCTGGTGCGCCACGGCCCCGACCACCAGGTCGTATCGGCTCCCGTCGGGCTCGATCACCTTGATTCCATGCTCGCCTTCGATCTCGTTCGGGTCGGCGAGCGGGTCGGCGACGGAGACGTTGTGGCCGAGCCACTGCAGCCGCCGCACGAGGTCGAAGCAGCGGCTGTTGCGAAGGTCGGGCACATTCTCCTTGAAGGTGAGGCCGAGCACGAGCGCAGTCCCCGCTTTCCGCCGCCGGTCGTGCAGCGCGTCCGCGATCCAGGCGCCCATGCCGTCATTCGTCTGCCGCCCCGCCAGGATCACCTGCGGGTCATGGCCGACCTGCTGTGCGAGATGGCTGAGATAATAAGGGTCGACGCCGATGCAGTGGCCGCCGACCAGTCCCGGCTCGAAGCCCAGGAAGTTCCACTTGGTCCGCGCTGCCGCAAGCACGTCCCAGACGGACACCCCGATCTTCGAGAAGATCTGGGTGACCTCGTTGACGAAGGCGATGTTGATGTCGCGCTGGGCATTTTCGATCGCCTTCGCCGCCTCCGCCGCCTTGATTGAAGCGGCGCGGAACACCCCGCCTTTCGTGATGGCGCCGTAGATGGTCGCCAGCTGCTCGACGACCTCCTCGTCCTCTCCGGCGATCACCTTGGTGATCCGGTCGATGGTGTGCTCGCGGTCGCCGGGGTTGATCCGCTCGGGACTATAGCCGAGCCGGAAATCGCGTCCGCGCTTCAGGCCGGAGACGCGCTCGATCTCGGGACCGCAAAGCTCTTCCGTGACACCGGGATAGACGGTGCTTTCATAGACGATCGTCGGCCGCTTCGCCGGGTCGATCATTCCGGCGATCATCCGGGTCGCCGAGAGCACGGCAGAAAGGTCGGGCTGATTGCTTCGATCCACGGGCGTCGGGACCGTCACGATGTAGACGTCGGCACCGGCGCAATCCTCGGCTTCGCTCGTGAGCTTCAGCTTCGTCTCGCGTAGATCGATCTCCTCGACCTCGCGCGTCCGGTCCCGACCCTCCCGAAGCTCGTCGATGCGCCCGGCATCGATGTCGAAGCCGGTCGTGTCGAACCTGCGGGCGAGCGCGACCGCCAGCGGCAAGCCGACGTAGCCGAGCCCCACGACGACGATCTTCGCGCTCTCACCCATCCGAGCGTTGCTATACGCTCGATAATCGTATCGGATGCAACCTGAGCCGATTTAGACCGGCTATTGGGGCAATGTAATTTTCCCGCGCCCGACTCCGTAATAGGACAGCCCGGCCTCCCGCGCCTCGTCGAGGCTGTAGACGTTCCTGAGGTCGATCAGCAGCTTGCCGCGCATCGACCTTGCGACCTTCTCCAGATCGAGCGCCCGGAACTCGTCCCATTCCGTCACGATCACCAGCGCGTCCGCCCCGCTCGCCGCCGCATAGGCATTGGGCGCGAACTCGATGCCCTCGAAAATCTTCTCGGCCTGATCGCGCGCGACGGGATCGAAAGCCGACACCTCGGCGCCGCGCTCGGCGAGCGCATTGATGAGCGGGATCGAGGGCGCCTCGCGCATGTCGTCGGTATTGGGCTTGAAGGCGAGCCCGAGGATGCCGATCCGCTTTCCGGCGACCTCGCCGCCGAGCGCGGCCGCAACCCGCTCCGCCATATGCGCCTTGCGGTCGTCGTTGACCTCCACCGTCGTGCGCACGATGCGCTGGTCTATGCCGGCCGTGTCGGCCGTCTGGAGCAGCGCCAGCGTGTCCTTGGGGAAGCAGCTTCCGCCATAGCCGGGGCCCGCATGCAGGAACTTCGGCCCGATGCGGTTGTCGAGGCCGATGCCGCGAGCGACGTCCTGGACGTCGGCGTCCACCGCCTCGCACAGGTCCGCGATCTCGTTGATGAAGCTGATCTTGACCGCCAGGAAGGCGTTCGCCGCATATTTGGTCAGCTCGGCGGTCCTGCGGCCGGTGAACAGGATTGGAGCGCGGTTGAGGAACAGCGGCCGATAGATTTCACGAAGCACCTCCTGCGCTTGGTCGTCCTCGGCCCCGACGACGATCCGGTCCGGGTGCTTGAAGTCGGCGATAGCGGCGCCTTCGCGAAGGAACTCGGGGTTCGAGGCCACGGACACTCCCGTGACTCCCTCTTCCTTCAGGATCCGCTCGATCTCGTCGCCGGTGCCGACCGGAACGGTCGACTTGGTGACTAGCACCGTGCCGGGCTTCACCACCTTCGCCAGTTCGCGCACCGCGCCATAGACGAAGCTCAGGTCCGCGTGGCCGTCACCGCGGCGCGCGGGCGTTCCCACTGCGATGAACACGGCTTCGGCGCCCTCCAGCCCGGCGGCGAGATCGGTGGTGAAGGTCAGCCGCTCGCGCTCAACGTTGGCCTTCACCAACGCTTCGAGCCCCGGCTCCCAGATCGGCATGCGGCCCTGGTTGAGCCTGTCGATCTTGCTCGAATCCTTGTCGATGCAGGAGACCTCGTGGCCGAAGTCGGCGAAGCAGGCGCCGGAAACTAGGCCGACATAGCCGGTGCCGATCATCGCGATACGCATGCTTGCTCCTGGGAATTGGCGCGCCGGCGGCTCTTAGCCGCGACAGCGTCCAATGCTCAACTGGTAGCGTGACGCCTCCGAAAGGAGTATCCGGCGCCCCGGCTGCGGATCGACTGCTTTAACTCGAGCCGCACCGGGCTCGCGCTTCGCATTTGAAGGAGGGCGTGATGTTATCCCCCAGGCACTTGCGCCGCGTATCGGCGATTGCTCTCGGCGCGGCAGCCCTGATCCCCGCTCAGGCCGACGCGCGCACCGTCTCCATTCCGTTCAGCGCAGCGAACTTCCCTGCGACCCCAAGCATCACCAACACTTACTTCCCGCTCGTTCCCGGCACCACTTACACGTTCAAGGCCGATACCAAGGACGGTTGCGAGGTGGATCTGTTCGTCGTCACGCACGATACTCGCGTAATCGACGGGGTCACGACCGAGGTGATCCACGACTCCATCTTCGATGGCGACACCTGCACGACGGATCCGTCAGCGCTCACGGAGGACACGTTCGACCATTTCGCGCAGGATAATAGCGGGAACGTCTGGTACTTCGGCGAGGACACCTTCGATTGCGAGGGCGCCAACAGCTGCGTGCCCGGCGAGGGCGGATGGATCGCGGGCGTCAACGGAGCCGTTCCGGGCATCGCGTTCCTTGCGAACCCGCGATCGGGCGACACCTATCGGCAGGAATTCTCACCCGGCGTCGCGGAGGACCAGGCAACAGTCACTGCCACCGGGGTCACCGCCAAGCTGAGACGCGACGACGCCTTGCAGAACTCATTTTCGAACTGCATCGTCACGAAGGAATTCACCGTTCTCGAGAAGGGCTCGATCGGGTCGAAAACCTATTGCCCCGGCGTCGGCGTGGTGCTCGACATCGACCATCACGGACCGATCCTGAGGTCCGAGCTGGTGTCGATCTCCAACTCCGCCAATGCGCTGAAGTTCAGGACGCTGCCGAAGCACTAGCCGGCGGCTATTGCTGCGGCTGCTCCTCGGTCGAATTGCTGTCGGTAGCCGTGTTCGCGTCCGAGGCCGACGCATCCGTGGCATTTTCATCCACCGCATTGCTGTCGGTCACCACCGCCTCCGGCGCGTTAGCTTCGGTCGCCGGTTCCGCCACCTGGCTGTTCTCAGTCGGCTCGTCAGCGCTGTTCTTATCGGAATCGTCGATGACCAGCGCGAGGCCGATCACGGACACGATGAGCCCGAACGCGCCGAGCAGCCCCTGCCGCCACAGCGACTTGACGTCCCCGACCTCGATATCCCTGAACTTGATCCCGCCGCCGACGATCGCCGCGAAAAGCGCGATCACCCCGATCACGAGTACGATTGCTCCGGTCATGGCTTCCCCCTCTGTCGGTCACTCGACATACAGCCTTGGGAGCCAATTGGCACGAGCGCCTAGTTTTCGCCCAAAAATCACTATATTGGCGCGGCCCTTCCGATGAACGTCACAACTCTCCCCAAGCCCCCCCGCGTCGGGCTGGTCTCGCTCGGCTGTCCCAAGGCGCTGGTCGACAGCGAGCGCATCATGACCAAGCTGCGCGCCGACGGATACGACATGTCGCCCGATTACGCCGGCGCGGACGTGGTGCTGGTCAACACCTGCGGCTTCCTTGATTCAGCGAAGGAAGAGAGCCTCGAAGCGATCGGCGAGGCCATCGCCGAGAACGGCCGCGTCGTCGTCACCGGCTGCATGGGCAAGGAAGCCGACGTCATCCGCACCCGCTTCCCCGACGTGCTTGCGGTCACCGGGCCGCAGCAATACGAGGAGGTAGTCGCCGCGGTCCACGAGGCCGCTCCGCCCGTCCCCTCGCCCTTCATCGACCTGGTGCCCGAGGCAGGCCTCAAGCTTACGCCGCGTCACTACAGCTATTTGAAGATCAGTGAGGGCTGCAACCACCGCTGCGCCTTCTGCATCATCCCGAGCATCCGCGGCGACCTCGTCAGCCGACGCCCGGACGCGATTCTGCGCGAGGCCGAAAAGCTCGTCGCCGCTGGCACCAGGGAGCTGCTGGTCATCAGCCAGGACACGTCGGCTTACGGCGTCGACCTCCGCCACAAGGCCTGGCCCTGGAAAGGCGGGGAAGTCCGCGCGCACATGACGGACCTCGCCCGCGAGCTGGGCAAGCTCGGCGCTTGGGTCCGCCTCCACTACGTCTATCCCTATCCGCACGTCGACAATGTCATCCCGCTGATGGCCGAGGGGCTGGTCCTCCCCTATCTCGACATCCCCTTCCAGCACGCGAGGCCCGAGGTGCTCCGCGCGATGCGCCGCCCGGCCAACGACGCGAAAGTGCTCCAGCGCATCCGCTCGTGGCGGGAGCAGGTCCCCGACCTCGCGATCCGCTCGAGCTTCGTCGTCGGCTTCCCCGGCGAGACGGAGGAGGATTTCGCCTACCTCGTCGCCTGGCTCGAGGAAGCCCAGCTCGACCGCGTCGGCGCCTTCAAGTTCGAGCCCGTCGAAGGCGCGCCGGCGACCTCGATGGACGAGCAGGTGCCGGAAGACGTGAAGCAGGAGCGCTACGAAGCGCTGATGGCCCTCTCCGCCCGCATCAGCGCCGAGAAGCTGGCGCGAAAGGTCGGCAGCACGATCGAAGTGCTGATTGACAGGGTCGATGATGAAGTTCGTCCTGCGGCCCCCGCGGATAAAGGCCATTTCGACGCCCCCCACCCCGAGCATCACCACAGTATCGGCGCCACCGGCCGCTCGAAGGCAGACGCGCCCGAGATCGACGGCGAGGTCCATCTGCGCGACGCGGCCGGTCTCCAGCCGGGCGATATGGTCGCGGTTCGGATCGAGGACAGCGACGAACACGACCTTTACGGCGTGCCTTTGCAAACCGTCCGCGCGTAAGCAGGAAATAGCGGCTGGCGGGCCGCCGCTTTGCGGGACTAAGACCGCACCATGAATGCCGTGGCCGCCGCCGAAGCTGAAAACCAGTTCCGAACGGGTATGGCCATATTGACCGGACTTACCCTTTCCCCGGACTGGCAACGGGCCGTAGGACTTATCGATAGCGCTGCGGCGGCGGGCCATCCGGAAGCCATCGAGCGGCGAGCGCTCCTTGAATGCAGAGGGGTGGGCCGCGCGCCGGACTGGGAAATTGCGCTTAATTCGCTGGCGATGGCCGCCGAGCGTGGCTCGCAATTCGCCGCCCGGCAGTTGGTCCTTCTTGCCGACGATCAATATGAACCGGCGGGCTCGAGCGGACCGCGCCCTGGCGATTGGATGGGGATGCGTTCGCGGATCCAGATAGCCCGACGGTTACAAGCGCCCGCGGGGTCCGGCCGCGTGCTTTCGACGAGCCCGATCGTCCATGCCGTTCCCGATTTCGCCAGCACAGCCGAATGCCGATGGCTGATTGCTGCGGCTGCCCCCCGGCTGGATCGTGCCGGGGTCTACAATGTTCCGACGGGCATTGATCCCGGTCGCACCAATCAGTTCGCTCCGTTCAATTTTGCCAATGCGGACCTCATCGTCGAGATGATCAGGAGCAGGATCGCCAATCAACTCGGAGCGCCGCTGGGCTGCCTCGAGATGTCGCAAGTCCTGCACTACGAAGTTGGACAGGAATTCGTGTTGCACTGCGACTTTCTCGATCCGCAGGCGATGCGGGAAGAAATCGCCCGGAATGGCCAACGAGTGATGACCGTGCTCATCTATCTCAACGAGGATTTCGAGGGCGGCGAAACGAGCTTCCCGCGTCTTCACCTCGATCATCGCGGCAAAGCCGGTGACGCACTGATATTCAGCAGCCTGGACGCTGCAGGAAGACCGGATCCGCGGTCACAACACGCGGGCTGTCCGCCAACCAGAGGCGAAAAATGGGTATTCTCGCAATGGGTGCGGGATCGTCAGCCAAATCGTGCATGATCGCGGTAGCGTGGGTGATCAACGACCAGTCCAGCGCCCGGCGGCCATCACCCTTTCCGCGCGCGCGTCCATGAGGCGGCGCCAGAGCGGCGGGAGCAGCGCCGTCAGCAGCGCCGCTGCATAGCCGGAAGGAAGCTTCGGTTCTTCCAGCAGCTCCTCGAGCTGTGCGTACGGGCGGCTTGTCCGCCGGTGGTGATCGCTGTGGCGGCCCATGTTGAACAGGGCCGCGTTGTTCATCCGCCTGCCGCTGTTCCAGGAGTGACGCAGGCCCAGCGGTTCTGGGCGACCGTTGCGACGCATGCGGCGGCTGAGGCCGTAATGGGCGACATAGTTGAAGCTCTCCAGCAAGGTGACCGCGAGGATTGCGACTGCGATGACGAACAGCAGCGCTCGAATGCTCACCAGCGCCATCGCGAGCAGGAAGAGCAATTCGAGGGCCACATAGATGATCATGCGGTTGTGCCGCTGCCGCTTGGCTTCGAACGCCCATGCTTCGCGGAATTGCCCCGCGATCGAACGCAGGAGAAAGGCGTAAAGCCCCTCGCCCAGCCGAGCGGTCGCCGGGTCCTCGAAGGTCGCCGCCCGCCGGTGGTGGCCGTACACGTGGGCGATGCGGAAGTGCATGTAGAGGACGCTTCCGAGCAGCGCCAAGCCGAGCGCCCTGTCCTTTCGCCGCCGGCTGTGGATCATCTCGTGCGCTGCGACGAAGCCGAATACTCCGGTCGTCATACCGGTGGAGAGCGTGAGACCCACGGCTTCGAGGAGGGTTGTCGTGGGCCGCGCCACGAGAGCCGCCGCCCAACCGGTCGCGGCGAGCTGCAGGAGGATGTAAATTCTCGGCAGCCATCGCGAGGCGGTGCCCGTCCGCGCATCATCTTCGCCGAGCGCCGAGTCGAGGCTCGCCAGGCACAGCGGGGTTGCAGCGGCGGCGAGGAACGTCCACGCTCCCCCGAGCCACCCGCCAAGGGGGACAAGCGCCAGGAAGGCAAAAGGCGTGAGGTATCTGAGCGGCGCCATGAGGAGCCCGTTTTCGCCTAGTGGAGAAACGCCTGTAGCGCGCATGACGTTGCGCGGTCTTCAATGAAAATCGGGGCGATCCCGGAATCCGTGGTCGAATGGCTGGCGCTGAGGCTGGAGCTCGCGCCGCGCGCTCTGGTCGACACGCACGCCGCGATGTTGCTCGCGCGCACCGTCATGGCCGGCGCGGAGCTCAAACTCTTTGATGCGCTTGCCGAGCGCCCGCTCGATGCTGCGGAAGCGGCAGTTGCGTGCGGCTCGGCGGCTGCGCCGACCGCGCTGCTGCTCGATGCCTTGGCCGCCTGCGGCTACCTGCGGGTCAGGGAGGGCCGTTTCGAGCTCACTCGGAGCGCTCGGCGCTGGCTCCTCAGCTCCAGTCGGTCCTCGGTCCGCGACAAGCTCCTCCTGCAAGCGGCCGAATGGCGCTGGCTGGAGACTCTGGAGGAGTTCGTGCGGAGCGGCCGGCCGCTCGAATTCCATGATTCCATGTCCGCCGAGGACCGCCAGCTTTACCATCGCGGAATGCGCGCGCTTGCCGGGATTGCCGCGCCGGAGGCAGCGCGCCGAATCCCTCTTCCGCGCGGCGCGCGCCGAATGCTCGATCTGGGCGGCTCTCACGGCCATTTCGCGGCCGAGATCTGCCGCCGGCATCCCGGCCTCTCCGCGGAGGTGATGGATTTGCCGGACGCCATCGAAGCCGCGGCGCCCCTGCTCGCCGCGGAGGGCTTGGGCGAGCGCCTCGTCCACCGCTCCGGCGATGCGACCGAGGCCGATCTGGGCGTCGATCAATATGATCTCGTCCTGATGTCCAACCTCGCTCACCATCTCGACGCCGAGCAGAACCGCGATCTCGCTGCCCGCGTCGCCCGAGCGCTGAAGGCGGGAGGGGTCTTCGCGATCCAGGAACCCGCCCGCTCAGAGCGCCCGGGCCGGGCGGGGCAGATTCCGGCCCTCCTGGGACTCTATTTCGCAATGCAGAGCCGCCCCGGCGTCCGCACCTGGACGGTCTCCGAAATGGCTCAGTGGCAGCGTTCGGCAGGGCTGAAGGCATATCGCCCAAGGAGGCTGCGCACAGCGCCTGGATGGGTGCAGCAGGTAGCGATGCGCCGCTAGCAGCTCCGTCACCCTGACGCTAAGGCGCGCGCATGACCGATTTCGCACCCCTGCTCGTCCCCGATCGCGGACAGAAGGTCCGTCCGATCCATCTCGTCGACAAGGACAGCTTCGAAGGCTGGGTGAAGAAGCGGCCGGCCGAGGACCGGGCGCTGCTCGACGCCCATCGCTTCGACGGGAAGACCGGCTTTGCCTACCTGCTCCTCCCGCGCGGAGGCGAGTTCGAGGTGGTGAGCGCCGTCAAGAATGCGGCGGAGCTTTCACCCTGGTGCCTGGCGCGCCTCGCGGAGAGCCTTCCCGACGGGGCCTACAAGCTCGCCAGCGGGGAGCCGGGGAAGGCGATGCTGGGCTGGTTGCTCGGCCAGCACAGGTTCGATGATTTTCGCTCGAAGAAAGATGACGCCGACCGCGGCGGGCGAGTGCTGGTCACCGGCGAGCCGGCGAAGATCGACGAGGCCGTGCGGCTCGCCGAGGCGACGGTGCTCGTTCGCGACCTCGTCAACACGCCCGCGATGCAGCTGGGGCCGGCAGAACTTGAGCGGGCGGTGAAGGACGAAGCCTCGCGCTGCGGTGCGAACGTGAAAGTGATCTCGGGCAAGGAGCTGGGCGAGCGCTACCCGCTGATCGCCGCGGTCGGCGGCGCGGCGCCGGCGGACCGGGCGCCGCGGCTGATCGAGCTTGAATGGGGCAAGCCCGAGCACCCGCGGGTGGCCATCGTCGGCAAGGGCGTCTGCTTCGACAGCGGCGGGCTCGACCTCAAACCCGCGGCGGGAATGCGGCTGATGAAGAAGGACATGGGCGGAGCGGCGCACGCGCTTGCGCTGGCCCGGCTCATCATGAGCGGGAAGCTGCCCGTCCGCCTGCACCTGCTCATTCCGGCGGTAGAGAATGCCGTCTCGGGCTCGGCCTATCGGCCGGGCGACGTCGTCAAATCACGCAAGGGGCTGTTCGTCGAGATAGACAATACCGATGCCGAAGGGCGGCTGATCCTCGCCGATGCGCTGGACCGGGCAGCGGAAGGAAAGCCGGAGCTGATCATCGATTTCGCGACCCTCACCGGCGCCGCCCGAGTGGCGCTCGGTCCCGATCTTCCCGCGATGTTCGCCAATCGCGACGAGCTGGCCGGAGGGCTGGAAACGGCCGCTCGCGCGGTCGAGGACCCGGTTTGGCACATGCCGCTTTGGGACCCGTATGACGAGATGCTGAAGAGCGACATTGCCGACCTTGCCAACTCGTCCAACTCGCCGATGGCCGGTTCGATTACCGCGGCCATGTTCCTCAAGAAGTTCGTTCCGGACGAGATTCCGTGGGCGCATTTCGACACTTACGCCTGGCGGGATTCGGCAAAACCCGGCCGTCCCAAGGGCGGCGACGCGCTGGGCCTGCGCGCCGTCTTTGCGCTGCTGGAAAGTCGTTACTTACACGCCTGAAACTGCAATTCGCAGAAAAATCCGGTTTTTTCGGCTCCGGGTCCGCAACATTTCGCGTCCTTACCGGTTTACTTGGGCACCACGCGTAACTGGGACGGAGACGAGCGGCTATGAGCGAGGTATCGCTTACCGGCTGGATGAAGGCGCTTATCGCCTATGTCCGCTCGGGCGAGCCGGACCTCACCAACCGGCAGATGGCCCTGTTGATGCTGGTCTATTTGACGCCCGGTCCTCACACTGTCCGTGGCCTGGCCAGGGTCCTCGGCGTTTCCAAGCCCGTCGTGACGCGCGCCTTGAATACGCTCGGCGCGCTCGGCTATCTGCGCCGCGAGAGGGACTAGGACGACCGGCGCAACGTGTTCGTCGTCCGAACGAATAGCGGGGCAGAATTTCTTGAAGGCTTCAAGCGCAACCTCCGCGAGGGCGACGGCTCCGCGGCACACCGGCCAATCATCGGGCAGGCACCCGCCTACGCGCACCAGCGCTGAGTGCTTCGCGCTCAGCGGCCCCTCCGACCTGCCCGATCCCGGGCATAACGCCTATCGCAAGGACCTCGCCGACGTCGCTCTCGCCGGCCGGGTGATCGCCTCGCACTATGCGCAGCCGGTGGACCGCCTAGTCGCCGTGCGCGCGCCTTTGTTTGCCGGGCCATCACAGGATTCTGAAACGATCCGGGAGCTCGAGCGGGGCGAACCCTTTGCGCTGCTCGACGACAGCATGGGATGGGCATGGGGATATGCGGGCAAGGACCGCCGGGTCGGCTATGTCCGGAGCGAGGCTCTCGCTTCCTAGCCTGCGGTAAGGGCCCTCACCCAGATCAGTTGGTAGATGCTGGTCGCGACCAGGATGCCGAGCGCGGCAATGATCGCATAGTCGCGCGCCGGCCAGCGCGGACGGCGCGCCGGGAACAGGAGCCAGCCGGCGATCGCCGAAAGGATCAAAGTGCCGATCGCGCTGTTGCGCACGAAGATCACGATCGTGGTACGCACGTGCTCGGTGCCCGCCGCAACCTCGCTTCCATGCGGGCTCATCATGAAGGCGATCGCCCAGGTGATGATCGCAGCGGCCAGCAGGAAGCCGCCGACGAACATTCGGGCGTGCCCGAAGCCGCCTTTCCTCACATCTGCCCCCGCTGGCGGCGGATCGCGAACCATTTGGCCTTGTTTGCTTCCTGCTCGGCGAGCGTCTCAGCGAAGACGTGCCCGCCGGTCCCGTCAGCGACGAAATAGAGCGCCTTGGTGGCGGCAGGATGGAGCACGGCTTCGATGCTGGCCTTCCCGGGATTGGCGATCGGTCCCGCGGGCAGGCCGGGCCGCCGGTAGGTGTTGTAATCGTTCACCGCGTCGAGCTCCGAGCGCAGGATACGCCGGCCCAGAGGTTTACCCTTGGTCACGGGGTAAATTACGGTTGGGTCGGCATCGAGTTTCATGCCGATGCGCAGCCGGTTGCAATAAACGCCGGCGATCATCGGGCGCTCGGCCGCCTTCCCCGTCTCTTTCTCCACGATCGAGGCGAGAATGATGGCCTGCTCCTTCGTGGCGATCGGGCAGCTGTAGTCGCGCTTGGGCCAGAGCGCGTCGATCGTGCGCGACATCGCGGCCTGCATTCGCTTGACCACGGCGATGCGCGCTTCTCCGCGCTGATAGCCATAGCTGTCGGGAAGCAGCGATCCTTCGGCGATCGAGGGCGTGGCGCCGCTCAAGTAGCGGTTGGCCGCGAGCTTCTCCTCGACGATGATCGAGGGCATTCCCTCGGTGACGGTGATGAGCCGCTGCACCGGCTTTCCGTGCTGCAGCAGGTCGAGGATCGAAGCAGCGCTCAGTCGCCTGGCGATTTCGAACTCGCCCGCCTGGACGGGATCTGGCGAGCCGAACACCTTGGCGCCCGCCCGAAACCAGCGCGCCGAATCAATGACCCCGAGGCGCTGCAGGTTGTTCGCCGTCGAGGTGACGGTCGCTCCTTCGAGCACAATCACGGTCGTCGGCCGGGCGCTCGGCCCAGGACCGTACCAGCGCCACAGGAAGACCGTCGTCGGGACCGCAACGGCAAGCAAGATCCCCAGCGCCAGCAGGCGCCAGAGACGGCCCACGCTAGTTCACCGCCTTCATGATCAGGCTCGCGTTGGTGCCCCCGAAGCCGAAGCTATTGTTCAGCACTGCGCGGATCGGCCGCTCCTTCGCCTTGTGCGGCACGAGGTCGACGCCCGCCGTGCCCTCGCTCGGATTGTCGAGGTTGAGCGTCGGCGGGGCGATCTGGTCGCGCATGGCGAGGATGCAGAAGATGCTTTCGACCGCGCCTGCTCCGCCTAGCAGGTGACCGATGGCGGACTTGGTCGAGCTCATCGAGAGTGAGCCAATCGCGTTGCCGAACAGGCGCCGCACCGCGCCCAGCTCCAGCTCGTCGCCGAGCGGCGTCGAGGTGCCGTGGGCGTTGATGTAGTCGATATCCGACGGCTGCAGGCCCGACTTCCTCAGCGCCATCTCCATCGAGCGGTAGCCGCCCGATCCTTCCGGATGCGGCGCGGTCACGTGATAGGCGTCGCCCGACAGGCCGTAGCCGACGACCTCCGCGTAGATTTTCGCTCCGCGGCGCTTGGCATGCTCATATTCCTCGAGCACGACGACGCCGGAGCCCTCGCCCATGACGAAGCCGTCACGGTCCTTGTCATAGGGGCGGCTCGCCTTCTCGGGCTGGTCGTTGAAGTTGGTGCTGAGAGCGCGCGCCTGGGCGAAGCCGGCGATCCCGATCGGGCAGATCGTGGCTTCCGCGCCGCCGGCGAGCATGATGTCGGCGTCGTCGTCCTTGATCATCCGCGCAGCGTCGCCGATCGAGTGGGCGCCAGTCGAGCAGGCGGTAACCACCGCGTGGTTCGGCCCCATGAGGCCGTATTTGATCGAGACCTGGCCCGAGATGAGGTTGATCAGGCGCCCGTGGACGAAGTGCGGGCTGACGCGCCCCGGCCCCTTCTCGTGAAGGACCAGGCTCTCGCTCTCGATGCCCGGAAGGCCCCCAATGCCCGAGCCGATCGACACTCCGGCGCGAAGGCGGGTCGCCTCGTCCATGTCGGTGAGACCGGCATCCTCGATGGCCTGCCCGGCGGCGTCCAGGCCGTAGACGATGAAGGCGTCCACCTGCCGCTGCGTCTTATGGTCGACGCGCTTGTTGGGATCGAAGCCATATTCGTGATCGGCCGGCTTCACCTCGCAGGCGATGCGGCATTTCTGGTCGCTGGCGTCGAACTTGGTGATCGGTCCAGCGCCGCTTTTCGCAGCGATGATGTTCTTCCAGCTCGTCTCGACGTCGCCGCCCAGCGGCGTCACCAGCCCGAGACCCGTCACGACGACACGGCGCATCATTCCAACTCCGTATATGCCTTCAAAACAAACGGCCTCCCGATTGTGTTCGGGAAGCCGTTCGTGCCGCCTTTCGGCGCTTCAGCGGCAGAAGCGGGAAACCCGATCAGCCCTTGTTCTGGTCGATATACTCGATGGCGTCGCGCACGGTCGTGATCTTCTCCGCCGCGTCGTCGGGGATCTCGACCCCGAATTCCTCTTCGAATGCCATCACCAGCTCGACGATATCGAGGCTGTCCGCACCCAGATCGTCGATGAAGCTCGCGTCCTCGGTGACCTTGTCCGGCTCGACGCCGAGGTGTTCGACGACGATCTTCTTCACCCGATCGGCAGTCTCGCTCATGTGTCGCTTCCTCCGTATGTGCTTTTGCCGCTGCCCTAGCGAGGCGGTTCGCGTGCGGCAAGTGTCAGCCGCTTGTCATTCGCGCTGTGGCTCGTAGCTCTCCACCGACGATGAAAATTTCACGTGCCCTGACGCCCGGCGAGATCGAGCTGCTGCGTTCCGTGTTCCGGGACGCGATCGACTATTCGAAAGTGCGGCTGGTGAAGGGCAAATGGTGGCCCTTCCAGCCGCGGGGCGCCGCCATGGCGCCGATGGGCAACATCTATTTCCATCCCGACGGGGGCGGCTGGTCCGAGGATTTCTCGAAAGAGCCGCTCGGGTTGCAGGGCTTCCTCGTGCACGAAATGACCCATGTCTGGCAGTCGCAGGCGAAGGGACGCTTCTACCTTCCGCTGATGCGGCATCCCTTCTGCCGCTACGGCTACGTTCTTGGGCCCGGCCGACCTTTCAACACCTATGGCCTCGAGCAGCAGGCTGAAATCGTCCGGCACGTGTTCCTTGCAAAGCACGGCGGCAATCCTCCGGTCTGCCCGCCCGCGTCGCTGCTGCCGTTCGCCTGAGATCGTTACGCTGTAACAATCATGCAACAGTGCGCGCAGGAAAGTCGCGCCGGACCGAGCGTCCCCTTCCTGAACTAAGGTCGTTTCGGGCATAAGTCGCGCGGGCGACAATAGGGGGAAATCATGCGCACTTCCGCAGCCTTGCTGATCGGCACTTCCGTACTTGCGTTCGCGGTTCCAGCGGCGGCCCAGACGACGCCGGAACAGCAGGCTCAGCCTGCCAACCAGGCTGCCACGCAGCCGGTTCCTCAGCAGGAAGAGGCGATTATCGTCACCGCGACCAAGCGGGCGACGCGGGTTCAGGAAGTTCCCTTCTCGATCAACGCGCAGACGCAGCAGGACATCCAGCGCGCAAACGCGAAGAGCCTCGAAGACCTCAGCCGCAACGTCGCGGGTCTTGCGGTTCAGAACCTCGGCCCGGGACAGAGCCAGGTGTCCATCCGCGGTGTCTCCGCCGGTCAGATCGTCCGCGACCAGCCCGGCGTGAAGGAGCAGGTCGGCGTGTACCTCGACGAAAGCGTGGTCTCGCTTTCGCTATTCACTCCGGACTTCGACCTCTATGACTTGAACCGCGTCGAGACCCTGCGCGGTCCGCAGGGCACGCTGTTCGGTTCGGGGTCGGTCGGCGGAACGATCCGCTACATCACGAATCAGCCGAAGCTGAACGAGGTCGAGGGCTCGGTCGAAGGCGATGTCAACGTTCTCAAGGGCGGAGACGTCGGCTGGAGCACAAAGGCTGCACTCAACGTGCCTCTCGGCAATGAGCTCGCGGCGAGAGCCGTCGGCTATTTGACCCATTTCGGCGGCTTCATCGACGCGGTCGGTCCGGCCGCGGGCAAGAACATCAACGACGGACATCGGGCTGGCGGCCGACTGTCGTTCCTCTATCAGCCCGTAGAGGCGGTGAAGATCACCCCGCGCGTGGTCTACCAGGTATCGGAGGCGAACGGTTTCAACCGCGAAGAAATTTACAATTTCTACGACAACCAGTTCACGACCGGAGCAGCCGGTACGGACTTGGGCGAGCGCAAACAGTATCTCAAGACGCGGGAGAAATTCCGCGATCGGACGCTGCTCGGTGACCTCGTTACAAGCATCGACCTAGGCCCGGCGGAGCTTACCTCCGTCAGCAGCTACCTCCACCGCTTCATTCTCGTCAGCCGCGACGCCTCAGCGCTCACGGGATCGATCGTCATCGATCCATTCACGTTTGCGTTTCAAGGCGTCGATCCGGCACGGTCCCTTGCAATCGCCCCGTTCGCGAACCTGACATCGAACCTGCGTGATACGACCAAGGTGAACCAGCTGACGCAGGAGCTCCGGCTGGCCTCGACCGGATCAGGGCCGTTCCAGTGGGTAGTCGGCGGCTTCTACAGCCACGCAAAGCGCTTCTATCACCAGCGCCTACCAACCCCCGGATTTGACGCGGCCGGAGACCTGTTCCTGCAGGAGCTGTGCTTCGACCAAAGCTTCGCAAAGGCGGTGTGCAAGGTAAACGATCCGATCGTCGCGAACCGCGTGCCGTTCGTGTCGACCGACGCGCCGATCGACAATGGCTTTGGCCTGGTCGACAATCCGTATCACGCGGACCTGCCGTACGTTGACACGCAGAAAGCGCTGTTCGGCGAAGCCAGCTACAAGTTCGGCCAGTTCAAGGCGACCGCAGGCGGCCGCTATTACAAGTTCCATGAACGGCGCCGCTTCCATTCGGGCGGCATCTTCTCGAACGGCGACGATCGGACGGACAGGACCAATTCGGACGGATTCTCGCCGCGCGGGATCCTTAGTTGGGAGCCGAACCGCAGCCTCAGCGTGAACGTGCAGGCGGCGAAGGGCTTTCGTCTCGGAGGCGTCAACGATCCGCTGAACGTGCCCCTTTGCACCGGCGCCGATCTTGCCACTTTCGGCAGCTTCCAGACCTACAAAGACGAGACGCTGTGGAACTATGAAGCCGGCTTCAAATATTCGAGGCACGGCGTCACCTTCAACGCGGCCGCTTTCTACAATCGCATCAGGGACCTGCAGGTCACTCTCGATGCAGGCAGCTGCTCGTCGCGTATCGTCTTCAACGTGCCCAAGGCGCACAGCAAGGGCGTCGAGGCGGAGTTCGATATTCGTCCGCTGCCCGGTTTCGATCTGTCGTTCGCCGGCAGCCTTCTCGATTCCAAGTTCGATTCAACGGTAATCGGCGGCAATCCGCCGGGCGTCATCGGAGGCATTCGCGAGGGCAATCGTCTGCCTACGGTGCCGAAATATCAGTTCGCAGCAACAGCGACTTACGGGTCGCGCTTCAGCACGAATAGCGATTGGTACGTGAATGCCAGCGTCCAGCGGGTCGGCAATCGCTTTACGCAACCGGGTGACCAGGAAGACAATCTGCTGCTCGCGGGCACGAACGGAGCGCTATTCTTCGATCCCAATACGGGGGCGTTCGGGACAGCCACGATCGATTACGGGAGACTTCGGCTCCCAGCCTACACCCTGGTCAATGCGTCGGCCGGCGTGAAGTGGGACAGCGGTCTCGAAGTCGTCGCGTACGTGAAGAACATCTTCGACAAGGATCCGAAGCTGTCGCTCGACCGCGAACGGGGTCTCAGGGCGCGCGTCGGCTATAATATCGGGCAGCCACGGACGATCGGCCTGACCGTGAGGCAAAGCTTCGGAGCGCCGCGCGTAGCTCCTCCGCCGCCACCGCCTCCGCCGCCCCCGCCGCCGCCTCCGGCGACGCAGACTTGCCCCGATGGCTCAGTGATCGCCGTCGGGGCGGCATGCCCGGCTCCGCCGCCTCCGCCTCCGCCTCCTCCGCCGCCTCCGGCAGCGCCCGAGCGCGGCAACTGACCGGAGTTCGGTGAAAGCCTTGAGCGTAACGCGCCGCTCGCTCCTCATCGGGGCGGGCGGCGCTGCTGTTTCGCCGGCAGTCGCAAAGACCTACAAGCGCGGCATGAAGGAGCATGTCGCGGTGGTCGGGGCGGGCGTGTTCGGCGCATGGACCGCGCATCACCTGCAGCAGCAAGGGCACCGAGTGACGCTGATCGACGCCTGGGGCCCGGCGCACAGCCGGGCCTCCTCGGGCGGAGAGTCGCGGCTCACGCGCGCAGCTTACGGCAAGGACGCGATCTACACCCGGATGGCGCGGGATTCGCTGCCGCAGTGGAAGGCGCTGAGCGAGGTCTCCGGCCTGCCGGTCTTCGTGCCGTGCGGGATCCTCTTCTTCTTCCCGACGGACGAGCCCTACGTCCACGACAGCATCGCGGCGCACAAGAAATTCGGACTTCCAACCGAAGTGCTCACCCAGGCCGAGATGGCTAGGCGCTTCCCGATGATCGACTTCGACGGGATTCGCGTCGGCCTCTACGAACCCGGCTTTGGAGCCCTGATGGCGCGCCGATCGGTGCTGACGCTCGTCGAGCGCTTTGTGAAGGCGGGGGGCACTTACATGAAGGGCTTCGTTGAGCCGCCTGCTTCATCTGCCAAGTCTTTAAATGAGCTCCGACTTTCATCGGGAGAAAGCGTCAAAGCCGACCGCTTCGTTTTCGCCGCGGGGCCGTGGCTTCCGAAGCTCTTTCCGGACGTGATCGGCCCGAAGATCGAGCCGACGCGGCAGGAGGTCTTCTATTTCGCCCCGCCTCCCGGCGATCGGCATTTTCTGCCCGGCGCGATGCCCGGATGGGCGGATTTCAACGGCGGCGACATTTTCTACGGTTTCCCAGATCTGGAGACCCGCGGCCTGAAGTTCGCCCATGACCAGCATGGCGTTGTCGTCGATCCGGACACGCAGAGCCGGCGCCCGACCGACGCGGCACTGGCAGAGATCACCTCCTACCGCGACCGGCGCTTCCCAGCGCTTCACGGAGCACAGCTCATCGGAGCGGAAGTCTGCCAGTATGAGAACAGCTCGAACGGCGACTTCCTGATCGATTTTCATCCAGAGCTGAAGAACGTGCTGCTGGTCGGCGGCGGGTCGGGCCACGGATTCAAGCATGGGCCGGAAGTCGGCCGTTACGCGGCCGCGCGCCTCTCAGGTTCAGCGGCCGTCGAGCCTCGGTTCAGCCTCGCAACCAAGGCCGAGACGCACCACCGCGAAGTGCATTAGTCGGGCTTCTTCGCCACTCCGACGAGGGCCGGCCTCAGCAACCGGTCCTTCATCATGTAGCCGGCCTGGAGCTCGTCGACGATCGTCCCCGGCGCCGCTTCGTCGCTCGGGATCTCCATCATCGCCTGGTGGCGGTGCGGGTCGAGCGCCTCGCCGATCGAGCTGATCCGGGTGATCCCATGCCGCTGGAAGACCGCGTCGAGCTCGCGCGAGGTGGACTCGATGCCCGCGAGGAACTGGCTCGCGACCTTGTCGGCGCGAAGCTCCTCCGAAACCGCCGCCAGCGCGCGGTCGAGATGGTCCTTGATGGCCAGCATGTCGCGAGCGAACTGCGCGGCGGCATAGGCCGACGCCTGGCTCTTCTCGGCCTCGAGCCGCCGGCGGACGTTCTGTGTCTCCGCGGCGGCATACAAGGCTGCCGATTTCGCCTCCTCGAGCTGCTTTTCGAGGTCGGCGACATGGTCGTGCTCCGCGACTTCGGGAGCGCCCTTCGCCGTCTCCTTGCGGAGCTCCTCGGCTTCCTCGTGGAGCTGTTCTTCGTCCTTCATGCCTTCGGTCATGCCATCAATCTCGTGAGCGCTTTCGCAGTGAAATCCACCATGGGGACCACGCGCGCATAGTTCAACCGCGTCGGGCCGATCACCCCGACAACGCCGACGACCTCGCCCTGGCTCCCGCGATAGGGCGCGGCGATCACCGACGAGCCCGAAAGCGCGAACATGCGGTTCTCGGAACCGATGAAGATCCGGCAACCGGGCGCGTCGCGAGCGGTTTCGAGCAGCCGGGCGATTTCCTGCCGGTCCTCGAGCTCGTCGAGGAGCTTGCGCACGCGTTCCAGGTCCTCCGCGGCCGTCTCGTCGATCAGGTTCGCCTGGCCTC
>DASVXR010000297.1:0-2253 GCA_036392595.1 Sphingomicrobium sp. | reverse complement strand
GAAGCTTCCGGGACCGCACATGATCGCGGTTACCGTTCCGCCCTCGCTGTGGACCTCGTGCACCCGGCCGAGCGTCTTGCCGTCGAGCGAACGCACTTTCTTGTCCCGAAGGTCCGACAGGCGCATCACATCGCTCCCCAGCGCGGGAGCCAGCGCCCCGCCGCCGCCTCGCCCTTGTTGAGGCCGAGATCGCGCGCCGGACACTCGAGCTTCACCGCCGTTCCGATCGTGTGCACCATCTCCATCGGCACGCGGGTGAGCCCGTCGCCGGCGATCATCCTGACGAGCCGGAACATCCAGCCCGGCATTCGCTCCTCGTAAGCCCCCGGGCCGACGAGCAGCGCTTTCAATTTCAGCTCTTTCTCACCGGCGAATTCGACGTCGTCGACGATTCCGCAAAAGCAGCCTTCGCTGTCGATGAGCGGCAGGTCGAGCAGCTCGCTGACTAGCTTGATCGGGCTGTCCGGGGTCATCCGTTCCCTCCCGAGGTCAACAGGTAGAGCGGCAGCGCGGCGACGGCCGCCGCAGTGATGATGACGAAGTAGAGCCAGCCCAGAGTCTTCGCGAGCGGGCCGTTCACATATTCGCGCATATATTTCCGGTCGCCGGCGAGCAGCAGCAGCGGGAGGTAGGTGAAGGGGAGGACGAGGATCGAGAAGAGGATCGCGAACTCGACCAGCATCATCACGTCGACTCCGGTGAGCACGATCAGCAGGGCGAGGATGAAGAGGGCGATCCAGGTCAAGGTGAAGCGCGGCGCCTCCCACGGCTTCTTGTGCCTGCCCCACATCCAGCCGAAGAATTGCGCGATCGAATAGGCATTGGCCATGCAGGTTTCGACCGCCGCTCCGGCGACGGCGAAGAACATTCCGAGCAGCGCGATCATGAGGCCCCAGCGGCCGAACGGAATTGCCGCCTGAAGCGCGGCGGTGCCTGGGATCTCCGGGTCGACATTGACCGGGCCGAACAGCTGGGCGGAATTGGCGAGGATCGCGATCGCCAGCGTCGATCCCAGCCCCATTCCGACGATCGCGGTGATCCTGTTCTTCAGCATGTCCTTGGGAGCCCAGCCTTCCTCGATCCCGCCCGAGGAGTAGAAATAGACTTCGTAGGGGAAGAGGACGGCGCTCAGGATCGCCACGGTGAAATAGCCGAAGGTCAGGAGCTCCTTGGTCGAAAGCCCGTGCGGGACCTGGGGCATGAAGCCGCCGGCGATCTTGTCCCACGGCGGATGGATGGCGACCAGCGCGACCGCGAAGATCAGCATGAACAGGCCGAGCAGGCCGTAGGTGCGCTCGATCCATTCGAACGGCAGGATCCAGATGGAGGCAATCATCACCGCGACCATGAGGATCGCCATCAGCAAATATGGCGCTCCCGTCAGGTAATTGAGGATGAGCGCGACGCCGCCGACCTCCGCCGCGCAGGTGATCAGGTTCGCGACGATCGAGGCGGCAAGGGTGACGAGGCCGAGCTTGAGCCCGAGCCGGTGGCGCATCAGGTTGAAAACCGGCTGCTTGGCTGCCGCTGCCACTCGGCCGCTCATCTCGCTGAAAACGATGATTCCGATCGTTCCGATGAAGAAGACGGAGATCAACGCATAGCCGAACGTCGAGCCCGCCTTGGCCGCGAAAACGAGCTCGCTGATGTCCACGAACCCGCCGACCGCGGTCATGATGCCGAGGGTCAGCTCAAGCGGATTCAAGGCTATCCTCGATCTGCTTCAGTCTGTCGGAATGGGACCGAATCTCCTCCGGCGAGGCATCGTCGGGCTCGGCGAGAAGCGCCCGGACCTCCTGGCCGTAGCGCGAGTCCGGCTGCGTCAGCGACCTGGACGTGGTCTGCAGGTTGTCGCGCAGCCACTGGTGCATCGATCCGACATAGGTCGCGGTCAGGTGGCCCTGGCTCGCCTGCTCGTTGACCAGCGCCCATTCCGCGCCGAGCGACCGCGCCTGCTTGACATATTGAAGGTCGGCTTCCGGTCCGCTGGCGTGCGAGCAGCCGGCGATCAACAGCAGGAGCAGCGGCAACAATTTACGCGCCATGCGGGCGAGAACCGTTGCGCAGGCGGAGCGTTCCGTTCAGCCCTGGGCGGCGATGCGCCGGCCTTTGTCCGACAGCGTTCGGAAGGTGATGGAGAAGCGCAGCTCATCGCCGGGCGCGATGCGATGCTCCCACTCCCATCGGGATTCGCCCGAGAGCAGGTAGGCGGAGCGCGGCGCGACCTCGAGGCTCGCGCGCCGGAACCCCGCG
>DASVXR010000296.1:0-2132 GCA_036392595.1 Sphingomicrobium sp. | reverse complement strand
CCAACAGCCGATGGCCAAAAAGCGCAGGCTCCGAATAGCGAGCTACAACATCAACGGGATCAACAGCCGCCTCCACGTGCTGACGCGGTGGCTCGAGGAGTTCGGGCCCGACATCGTCGGCCTGCAGGAGCTCAAATGCACCGACGAGGCCTTCCCCCGCGAAGCCATCGAGGCGCTCGGCTATTCGGCCATTTGGCACGGCCAGCGCAGCTGGAACGGAGTCGCGATCCTCAGCCGCGTGGGCCACCCCGTCGAGACTCGCCGCGCCCTCCCGAACGATCCGAACCTCGAGCAGAGCCGCTACATCGAGGCAGCAGTCTGCGGGATTCTCGTCGGCAACATGTACGCGCCCAACGGCAATCCCTGGCCGGGCCCAAAGTTCGACTACAAGCTCGCCTGGCTCGACCGGCTGAAGGAGCATGCCCAGGAGCTGCTCGACAGCAGCATGCCCGTGCTGCTCATCGGCGACTACAACGTCATCCCCACGGACATGGACGTCTACAAACCCGAACGCTGGGCGAAGGACGCGCTGTTCGCCCCCGCCGCTCGCGAAAAGTACAAGGAGCTGGTCGCGCAGGGCTGGACCGACGCGCTGCGCAAGCTCCACCCGAAGGAGCGCATCTACACCTTCTGGCATTACTGGCGGAACTCGTTCCAGCGCGACGCGGGGATCCGCATCGACCATGCGCTGCTAAGCCCGAGCCTGGCGAAGAAGCTCAAGGCCGGCGGGGTCGACCGCACCCCGCGCGGCTGGGAGAAGACTAGCGATCACGCGCCCATGTGGGTCGAGCTTGAGCTATAGGGCCGGCGATGCCCGTCCACACCGCACCCGAATGGCAGCACCTCGCGGTCTACGCGGTGGTCGCGGCGGTCGTGCTCATCCTGCTTCAGCGCATCCCCTACGTCGGGCGCATCATCCGCTTCGCCTTCTCGGCGGGCCTGCTCGCCTTCATGATCTTCGTCCTTCTCCAGCAAGCGCCCTACAATCCCGAGCTGTCGAGCATCACCCAGCGCCTCGGCCTCGACGACCAGCAGGTCGCCGGCGGGGAGCTTCGAGTGCGCATGTCGCCGGACGGTCATTTCTGGGTGGTGGCTATGATCAACGGCGTTCAGCGCCGGATGCTGATCGACAGCGGCGCGACGGTGACTGCCATTTCGGACCAGACGGCGCATATTGCGGGCATCGAGCGCGGCAGCGGCATTGCTCCGGTTGTGCTGAGGACCGCGAACGGCCTCACCCCCGCGCGCACCGGCTCCATCGACGAGCTTCGCGTCGGCAATATCGTCGCGCGCAACTTGCGCGTCGTCACCGCGCCCGGCCTCGGCACGATGGACGTGCTTGGCATGAACTTCCTGTCGCGCCTCGAGTCATGGCGCGTCGAAGGCCGAACACTCGTGCTCGTTCCGCATCATCCGCAAAATCAAGGGAGGAGCTGATGCGCCTCAACTATGCGATCAAGTTCGTCCGCGACATGGACTCCGCGGTGCGCTTCTACCGCGATACGCTCGGGCTGAAGCTCGGCTTCCAGTCGCCCTTCTGGACCGAGTTCGAGACCGGCGAGACGAAGCTCGCCCTCCATCCCGCCTCGGCCGAGAATCCGGCCGGAACGGTCCAGCTCGGCCTCGGCAGCGACGATATCGACGCCTTCCACGCCGACGCCCAGGCGAAGGGCATCCGCTTCACCGAGCCGCCCACGGACATGCACGGAACCCGCATCGCGCGCTTCGTCGATCCCGAAGGCGCGGAGATATCGGTCAGCGGCGGCTGACGCTGCAAAGGTTCCCCTCCCCGCGCGCTTCGCCTAACTGACGCGCCGATGCACTTCCTCGACCAGGCCAAGATCTTCGTCCGCTCGGGCGCCGGCGGGCCGGGAGCAGTGAGCTTCCGGCGCGAGAAGTTCATCGAGTTCGGCGGCCCCGACGGAGGCGACGGCGGCAAGGGCGGCGACATCGTGTTCGAGGCGGTGCCGGGCCTCAATACCCTCATCGACTTCCGCTACACTCAGCATTTCCGAGCTCCCCGAGGCAAGGGCGGGGCCGGAGCGAACAGGACCGGCGCCGGCGGCGACGATCTCGTCATCCGGGTTCCCGTCGGCACGCAGATCCTCGCCGACGACGAGGAGCGCACCCTG
>DASVXR010000295.1:0-5949 GCA_036392595.1 Sphingomicrobium sp. | reverse complement strand
TTCTCATCGATGTCACGCTCGTTGATCCCTGCTTCGAGTACCGGTTTGCCGAGCGGGGCGACAGCGCGGAGGAATATGGCCGAAAGGCAGCCGCCGCGCTGGAGAATGAGCTGCTCCGGGTTGGTTCCGACACAGTAATGGCGTTCATCGCCGAGACCGTCGTGGGTGCAACTGCGGGGGCGGTGCCGCCCGTCCCGGGTTACCTCAGCCACGTGCGCGAAATCTGCGACCGGCACGGCGTCCTGCTGATCCTCGATGAAGTCATGTGCGGTTCGGGCCGGACGGGAACCTTCCTGTCGTGCGAGCAGGACGGCGTAATCCCAGATATCGTGACTCTGGGGAAGGGACTGGGCGCGGGGTACCAGCCGATTGGTGCCGTGATGTGCGCCACGAAAATCCATGAAGCTGTCGCCACCGGTTCGGGCGCTCTCCAGCACGGCCAGACCTACAATGCGCACCCGGTGGGATGCGCCGCCGCATTGGCGGTGCAGGGCGTCATCCAGGAGCAGCGGCTTCTCGATCGCGTCCATGATGCCGGAGCGCGCCTGGTGTCGCTTCTGACCTCGCGTTTCGGCAATCACCCGCATGTCGGCGACATTCGGGGCCGCGGATTGCTGCTCGCGCTGGAGCTGGTGTCCGATCGGTCGACAAAGGTGCCGTTCGACCCAAAGCTCTCGGTGCATCAGCGAATGAAGGAAGAAGCGTTCGCGGGTGGACTGCTGATCTATCCGGGCGGCGGCACCGTGGACGGCCGGGCCGGCGACCATATCCTGCTCGCTCCGCCGTACAACGTCACGGACGACGAGCTGGACATGATCGTCGACCTGCTCGGCGAGACAATCGACTCGGTGCTGCCGTCATGAGCCGCGATCCGCGCTTCGACATCCTCTTCGAGCCGGTGCGGATCGGCCCGGTGACCGCGCGCAACCGCTTCTACCAGGTACCGCATTGCACTGGCATCGGTTGGACCCAGCCCGAGACCTTGGCGCGGCTGCGCGGAATCAAGGCCGAGGGCGGCTGGGCGGTCGTGGCGACGGAAGAAACGGAGATCCACCCGAGCGCCGACTGTGAGCCTTTCCACGAGGGCCGGCTCTGGGACGACCGCGATATCCCCGCGCTGGCGATGACCGCAGACGCCGTGCACGAGCATGGCGCGCTCGCCGCGGTCGAGATCATGCATCATGGAGGGTCGGTCGCGAACTGGGGCACCCGGATTGCACCGCTGGCGCCCTCGCACCGTCCGATCATTTATTATTCGCCCGTGCAGGCGCGCGCGATGGACAAGCAAGACATCCGCGACCTTCGCAAATGGCACCGCGACGCCGCGATCCGATCAAAGAAGGCTGGGTTCGACATCGTCTACGTTTATGCGACCCACGACCTGTCGATCGCGCAGCAATTCCTGGAGCGGCGCAAGAACGACCGTATCGACGAATATGGCGGAAGCCTCGAGAACCGCGCGCGCCTTCTGCGCGAGCTGATCGAGGACACGAAGGAGGCGGTGGGCGATCGCTGCGCGGTGGCGGTCCGCTTTTGTGGCGACGAGCTGATCGGTGACGCGGGTCTCACCCACGACGGCGAGGCGCGCGACGTCGTCGAGATGCTCGCCGAGCTGCCGGACCTGTGGGACGTCAACATTTCGAACTGGCCGAACGACAGCCAGACGTCGCGCTTCGCGAAGGAGGGCTTCCAGGAGGAATATACGAGCTTCGTGAAGAAGCTGACCAGCAAGCCGGTCGTCGGGGTCGGCCGCTTCACCTCGCCCGACACGATGGTGTCGCAGGTCAAGCGGGGCGTCCTGGACTTCATCGGCGCCGCGCGTCCGTCGATCGCCGACCCCTTCCTGCCGAAGAAGATCGAGGAAGGCCGCATGGACGACATCCGTGAATGCATCGGATGCAACATCTGCGTGTCGAGCGATTACACCTCCACGAACCTCCGCTGCACGCAGAACCCGACGATGGGCGAGGAGTGGCGGCGGGGCTGGCACCCGGAGATCATTCCGCCGAAGAAATCCGAAGGCTCGGTGCTCGTCGTTGGAGCCGGCCCGGCCGGGCTGGAGGCCGCGCTTTCCGCGGCACGGCGCGGGTATGAAGTTCACTTGGCCGAGGCGAGTTCGGAACTCGGCGGCCGGGTAACGCGCGAGAGCCGCCTCCCGGGCCTCGCCGAATGGGCTCGCGTGCGCGACTGGCGCGTGACGCAGCTCGAGCGGATGGGCAACGTCTCCATCTATCGCGAGAGCGGGCTCGAGGCGGAGCATGTGCTGGAGTTCGGCGCCCGGCATGTCGCGATTGCGACCGGCTCCGTGTGGCGGCGCGATGGAGTGGGGCGCGACAGCGGTTTCGCTCTTCCTGGTTTCGACTCCGTCACCGTGCACACGCCCGACGACGTGATGTCCGGCCGCGATCCCGACCAAGGCCCGGTGATCATCTGGGACGACGATCATTATTACATGGGCGGCGTTCTTGCGGAGCTGTGCCGATACGCGGGGCACGAGGTGACCATCGTCACGCCGGCGCCGATTGTATCGGCATGGACAGTCAACACGCTGGAAGCCCTTCCGATCGCCAGGCGCATCGCGCGGATGGGTATCGACGTGATCACTTACGCGAGCGTCACCGGATATGGCGACGGCAAGGCTCAGGTCGTCAGCGGGTTGACGGGCGAGGTGACCGAGGTCCCCGCAGCGGCGCTGGTGACGATCACCGCCCGCTTGCCGGTCGATGCACTTTATGAGCAACTGCGCGATCGATGGCAGGACGCCGGCATCGCGTCCCTTAGCCGTATCGGCGATTGCCTGGCTCCAAGCACGATCCAGCAGGCCGTATATTCGGGACACAAGTGGGCTCGTGAGCTCGACGAGGCGCCCGAGGTCCTGATTCCGCGCGAGTTGCCGATGATTGAATCCGGCAGGGTCAAAGCAGTCCCATGAGGACGACGCTCGCTCTCCTCTTCGACGCGACGATCGACCGCATTTTCGAGGCGACGACCGAAGCCACGGAGGAGGCGATCGTCAATGCCCTCGTCGCCGCCCAAACGATGACTGGAATCAACGGCGCGCGCTATTTCGCCTTCCCGCACGATGAGCTTCGAACCATCCTGAAGCACTACAATCGGCTCGAGGAACGCCAATGAGAAACCTGCCGCGCGTCACTTACTCGAACACCGGCGAGGATTTCTCCGGAGTTCACGCGCACCTCGATGAAATCATCCCAGACGTCGAGGAGCGGCTGCTGGGCAAGAACCGCCCTGCGCTTGTCGCGGGGCGCGACCGGATGGAAGGCCAGGTGATGCGAGCGGTCAGCCCGATCGATTGCGACATCGTCCTCGGCGAGTTTCCGCAGGCGGATTCGGCGTTGGTGGACGAGGCCGTGAAAGCTGCGCGCGCTGCGTTTCCACTCTGGCGCGACATGGGCTGGCCGCGTCGCGTGGAGCTGCTTCGCGCGGGCGCGGACGTGATCGAGGAGCGCAAGTGGGACCTTTCCGTCGCGTGCCTCATCGAGGTCGGCAAGTCCCGGCTGGAAGCGGTCGGCGAGGTCGAAGAGGCGATCGACCTGATTCGCCACTATTGCGACGAGATGGAGCGCAGCGACGGTTTCCGCGAGGACCGGCCTGGCGCATCGTCAGCCGAGCGGTGCAGCGTCGTCCTTCGACCCTACGGCACCTTCGCCGTCATCGCGCCCTTCAATTTCCCCGTTGCCCTGGCTGTAGGAATGATGTCGGCGGCCCTGGTTGCGGGCAACACAGTCGTGTTCAAGCCGAGCGACGCTGCCGGGCTGACCGGCCGCCTCATCGCCGAGGCGCTGGTCGACGGCGGGCTTCCGGAGGGTGTGCTCAACCTGGTCCAGGGTGGCGACGAAACCGGCAAGGCGCTGGTCAATCATCCGGGTGTCGCTGGCTTCGCTTTCACCGGATCGAACGCGGTCGGGATGACCATCCTGCGCCACGCCGCGAAGTCGACGGCGATGCGGCCGGTGCTATGCGAGATGGGGGGCAAGAACCCCGCGATCGTCGCTGAAAGCGCGGACCTCAAAGTGGCGGCATCCGGCGTCGCGCGCTCTGCGTTCGGTCTTTCGGGTCAGAAATGCAGCGCCGCCTCCAAGGTTTATGTCGCTCGCGCCATCGTCGACGAGTTCCTCGATGCCCTCGCCGACACCAGCAACAAGCTCGTTGTCGGCGATCCGCGGCGGCAGGACGTCTTCATGGGGCCCGTCATTGACCAGGCGGCGGTGGCGCGGTTTGCCTCCGCGGCAACTGATGCGCGGGCCGCCGGGTCTATTATCCTCGGCGGCAAGCAGCTAACGGGCGGACTCTTCGATAGCGGGCCTTATGTCGAGCCGACCGTTGTCGCGGCAATTCCCGCCGACCACCGGATCAACCGCGACGAGCTCTTCCTGCCTTTCCTCAGCATCCTGCCGTTCGACACGCTCGACGAGGCGATCGGCGACGCCAATCGAAGCGCCTTCGGCCTGACGGCAGGCATTTACACGCAGGATCCGGCCGAGCTCGACCTCTTCCTCAGCACGATCGAGGCCGGGGTCCTCTACGCCAACCGCGCGAGCGGGGCGACCACCGGCGCGTGGCCGGGCTTCCAGACCTTCTGCGGATGGAAGGGCTCGGGCATCACCGGCAAGGGCGGCCTCGGCAGCTGGTACGTGCCGCAGTTCATGCGCGAGCAGAGCCGCACGATCTTCGGCTCATGAACAAGCTTTACAATTCGCCGAAGGCAGCGCTCGAGGGCCTGCTTCGCGATGGCATGACCATCATGTCCGGAGGCTTCGGCCTCGTCGGCAATCCCGAAAGCCTTATTCCGGAGATCAAGGCTTCCGGAGTGAAGGACCTGACCGTCATCTCGAACAACGCCGGTGCTGACGGCTTCGGCCTGTGGCACCTCCTCGAGAGCCGGCAGATCCGCAAGATGGTCTCATCCTACATCGGCGAGAACAAGCTGTTCGCGCAGCAATATCTCTCCGGCGAGCTGGAGTTGGAGCTCAATCCGCAAGGCACGCTTGCCGAGCGCATCAGGGCCGGAGGCGCCGGAATCCCTGCCTTCTACACGCGGGCGGGCGTCGGCACGGTCGTCGCCGACGGAAAGCCGCAGGAGGAATTCGAAGGCGAGGTCTATATCCGCGAGACGTGGCTTCGCGCCGATCTCGCGATCATCAAGGCCTGGCGAGCGGATACGGCGGGCAACCTGCAGTTCCGAAAGACCGCGCGCAACTTCAATCCGAATATGGCGACAGCCGCCGAGGTGACGGTGGTCGAAGCCGAGGAGTTGGTGGAAGCCGGTGAGATCGATCCGGATTGCGTTCACACGCCGGGCATCTTCGTCGACCGAATCGTGCGCAGCACGATCAACGAAAAGCGTATAGAACAACGGACGGTACGCACGCGGGAGTAAAGCAGCGGGGGTTGAGGGAAATGGCCCGACGCAAGGCATTGCTGGTGGCTTTGCTGCTCCCCTGGGCCATTCCGGCCCCGGCGGCCCGCGAGCCGGTGCTCAAACAGGTCGCCCTTCCGCACAGCTATTACTGGCGTGAGCTCTATCTCCCGCAACTGACGACCGGCCCGTCGAGCGTCGCGTTCATGCCCGACGGCAAGACGCTCATCTACAGCATGGGAGGATCGCTCTGGCGTCAAGCCATCGGGTCGGACGCGGCGGTCGAGCTGACCCATCCGCGCGCTGCCTACGACTATCAGCCGGACGTCGCGCCGGACGGCAGGAGCGTCGTCTTCACCCGCTATGACGGAAACAGCCTCGAGCTGTGGCGGCTCGATCTCGCGGGCGGCCGCGAGCAGCGGCTGACCTCGGGCGGCGCGGTCAATGTCGAGCCGCGGCTGTCGCCTGACGGCAAGCGCATTGCCTGGGTCTCGACGCAGGGCACGGGGCACTTCAACCTGTTCATCGCGGGGATCGCTGCCGAGGGCCTGGGCAACGCGCACCCGCTT
>DASVXR010000294.1:0-3114 GCA_036392595.1 Sphingomicrobium sp. | reverse complement strand
TTCATCGGGCCCAAGTGGAGCGAGGCGCTGCTGCTCTCGCTCGGCTACGCCTATGAGCAGGCGCGCGGGCCCTTCCCGACGCCCAAATTCTACCGTTCGATCGAGGAGAGTCCGCAGATCGCCCCAGCGCTGGAGCCCCAGCGCTAGCGACTACCCGCGCGTCTTCATCAGGGTTTCGAGGGCTATCGAACGCGCGATCAGGGCGGTAACCTCCCGGGCGTCGAGCTCGCTGTCGAAGCAAAGGCCGAGCAAGCCGCCGGTTTGCCACCGGACGACCGCTGAACGGCCGAGCGATCCGCAGTCGAGCACCACCGCCGTCCCGGTCGGAACAGCTGCCGGGCATTTGAGCTTCGCTCCACCGGCGGAGAGGTCGAGAAGATGGACGGCATGACGCTTCCCGTTGGCCTGGAGGAACGCCGGCATTGCCACCGCGACCCGCGGGTAAGCACGGCGATCCTCGTAAGAAGCACTATCCTGCGGGTTGGGAGCGGGGGTTGCCATCATCTGTCGCCAGTCGCGAAGGCTTAGGCGCAAAGGTGCTGCCAGAGGGTAAACGTCAAACGTCCCATGGGTAGAAGCGGAGGCTAAGCCGTGAGCCTCAGCGCGGCGATTGCCGCGACGATGGCGAGGATCAGCATCACTCGAGCCATGCTAGACGGCTCGTGGAACCAGAGGATTCCGACGACGACCGTTCCGACGGCGCCGATCCCGCCCCACACGGCATAAGCGGTTCCCATCGGGATCGATCGCGAGGCGGCCTCGAGCAGGCCCATGCTGATGGCGACGGAAACCAGGAAGGCGATCGTCCACGGCACGTTCCGGAAGCCGTCGACGAAGCGCAGCGAGGTGGTGAACCCCACCTCGAACAGACCTCCGACGATCAGCCAGAACCAGGGCATTGCACACCTTTAACTGGACGAAGCACAGCCATTCGTTACGCTCGCGTCTCATGGCAAGCCGCCGCAGCATCGGCAACATGATCGCTCCGCCGCGATTCCTCGCGTTCATGCTCCTGCTGATCGTCGGCGTGCCAATCGCCCATCCGATCGTTCAGCGCTGGGCGCTCGCGGCAATGGCGAGCTTCGACGTTGCGGCAATCGTCTTCCTGGTCTCGTGCGCCTCGCTGCTCGGCACCCGCGAAGCTCGGGTCATCAGGGAGCATGCCGAGCAGAACGACGCCAATCGGCTGCTGCTCCTCGGCATCACCGGAATCGTCATGGCCATCCTGCTGATCGCCATCGCCGCGGAAACCGTTGGCCACAATCCGCAACCGTTCACGAAGGTGCTCATCATCGCCACCCTCGCGCTCGCCTGGCTGTTCAGCAACACGGTCTATGCGCTCCATTATGCGCACCTCGCCTATATTCGCCCCAACGTCGGCTGCCATGGCTTCGAATTCCCACGGACCGCTCACCCGGTCTATTGGGACTTCGTCTATTTTTCCTTCGCCTGCGGAATGGCCTTCGCAACGTCGGACGTGAACGTCACCGAGACGCACATCCGCAAGACGGTCACCATTCATTGTCTTGCCGCCTTCGCCTTCAACATCGGCGTGCTTGCCTTCACCATCAACGTGCTCGGCTCGGGAGGCTAGGCCGCGACATCGATCTCCGGCGGCTCCGAGACTTGGCGCCGCGCCGCGATCAGGCAGCCGCCGACGATCAGCACGGCTCCGGCCAGGGTGTAGAGCGACACCCGCTCGCGAAACACCAGCCAGCCGAGCGCCGAGGCCCACAGGAAGCCGCTATATTCGGTGACTGCGAGATAGCTCGCCTGCCCCCGCGCATAAGCCCAGGCGAAAAGGAGCGTGCCGCTGGTCGAGAGGGCCGCCGCGACCGCCAGCCAGAGCCACTGCCCACCGGGCCAGGAGGGTAGGCCGACCACCGGCATGGCGGCGAGCCATAGCGCCATGACCGTTAGCGACTGGAAGAAGTTGATCTCGAGCGGCTTCGCGGCGAGCGCCTGGTGGCGCATGAGCACGATGTTCACGGCATAGCAGAGCGCCGAGCCGAGGATTGCCGCGGTCCCAAGCAGCACGTCGTGACCGACCTGCATCCGCGCCTGGCCGAGGACGATCACGATGACCCCGCCGAAGGCGATGAGGGAGCCGACGATCGAGCGCCGGCCGATCGTCTCGTCGAGGGTGAGCGCGGCGAGCAGCAAAGCGATCAGCGGCGCAATGAAGGTCAGGGAAATCGCCTGGGCAAGCGGCACCCTGCCGATGCCCCAGAAGAAAAGCGCCGCCATCACCATCACGATTGCGCCGCGCGCCACATGGATCTTGAGCGTCGGCAGAACCGGCCACCCTGCTCTTCGCGGCAGATAGAGGCCCGCACTTACCGTCAGGTTCAGGAGCGAGCGCCAGATGCTGACGGCGATGATGCCGATGACGATGACGAGATGCTTCATCACCGCGTCCATGATCGAGAGGACCGCGACCGCGGCGAGGGCCGCGGCGAAGGCTTTGACCGGATGCTGGGCGACGCGGTTCACATGGCCGCGCTTAGCGGGCCTGGAGACTTAGCGCAGCACCATCGTGTCGCCGCGCATCTGCACTTCGCCCATGCGCGACAGATAGGATTGGCCGAGCAGCGACTTGGAGGAATTCTCAAGGACGACCCCGCGCACGTCGTTGACCAGCTTTCCGTCGACCTCAATGCTGTCGATCGTCACCGCCTCGCCGCGCACTGGGCCCGATGCGCCCTCGCCGATCACCTGAAAGTCGGCGGGATTGAACTTGACGCCCACGCGCTCCGCATCTTCCATGTTCAGGGCGACGACGTCGGCGCCGGTGTCGACGACAAATTTGGCCAACTGCCCATTGACCTTCGCGTAGGTGTAGAAGTGCCCGCTGTCGCTCCGCTCGAGAACGGTGTCGTGGGGCGGCTCCGACGGTGTCGTGATCCGGTGCGGGGTTCCGCTCGGGCGCGGCCTGGAGGTGGGCATCGCGGCCCCGATGGCAACCCCAATGAAGATGACCCACAAGAGCAGCTTGTTCATGGCTGCTGCTTAGACGTGGGGAATTGAAAACAGATTAAACTATCTGGAGGCGGGTGCCGCGGTCGTGTCCTGGATGAGCAGCGGCGGCTGCTTGTTCGACGACGCGACTCCGCC
>DASVXR010000293.1:0-3531 GCA_036392595.1 Sphingomicrobium sp. | reverse complement strand
ATCAGGAGCAGGCCGACCGCGATCGCCGACACGACGAGCGCTCCGCGCGGGGTTTCGTCCATCGCTGCGTCGAGCCTTTCGAGCTCTTCCGCGTCGCTCCCCCAATCGTGTAAGTCGGTCGGATAGGACGGCTCAGCCATGCACCCCCCTGTTGTCGGGTATGCGACTCACGGGACACTAAAGCGCCCGTCCTTGGCTATGGTCAACAGCAGTAAGTCGACGGAACCCGCATCCCCCGCCTCCCGTTGAGGCGGCGCATGGACCAGCAGGTCGCTTCCCGGACCCGGGCCCCGCTCCTCCAGCCGCCGCCGGAGGCCGAGGCCTTTTACTCCCAGGTCCTCCAGCTGATGGCCAGGTCGGAAATCCCCTTCCTCGTCTCCGGCACCTATGCGCTGGCGAGCTACACGGGCATCGACCGGCCGACCAAGGACGTCGACGTCTTCGCCAAGGCGGGCGACGCGCTGAAGCTCCTCCATTATTTCAAGGAGCACGGCTTCGAGGTCGAGATCGTCGACGAGCGATGGCTCTACCGAATCACGCGCGGCGAACTGTTCGTCGACATCATCACCAACATGCCCACGGTGACCACTCACGTCACCGACGAATGGTTCGTGGACGCGCCCGAGGCCGAGCTGTTCGGTGCGAAGGTGCGCCTCGTTCCGCCGACGCAGTTCGTCTGGTCGAAGATCTTCGTCCAGGATCATCACCGCTACGACATGGCGGACGTCGCGCACATGATCCTCAAATGCCACGAGGCGATCGATTGGCGCCGGCTGCTCAGCCATATGGAGCTTTATTGGGAAGTCCTGCTGATCGCGCTCCTCAACTTCCGCTTCATCTACCCGAGCGAGCGCCATTGCGTGCCGCGCTGGCTGATGGACGAGCTGCTCGAACGGCTCCACGACCAGAAGGACATCAAGGGCCCCGGCAGGCGAGTCTGCCGCGGCCGCATCTTCTCACCCCGCGACTATGCGATCGACGTCGATCAGTGGGGCTTCTCGGACGCCGTCGGAAACCTCGAAGAGCAATATGGCGACGAGCGCTGACGGGAAGCTGAGAGTGGCGGCGATCGGCGACCTCCATGTGATGGAGGACGACGTCGCCCCTTACCGCGAGCTGTTCGGCGAAATCGCGAACAATGCGGACGTGCTGGTGCTGTGCGGCGACCTCACCAATTTCGGGAAGACGACGGAGGCGGAGATCCTCGCCGAGGATATCCGCTCCTGCCCGATCCCGGTGCTCGGCGTGCTCGGCAACCACGATTACGAATGCGGTGCCCACGACCAGGTGTGCGCGATCCTCCACGAGGCCGGAATGAAGGTGCTCGACGAGCAGGCCGTCGAGATCGATGGCGTCGGGTTCGCGGGCGTGAAGGGCTTCATGGGCGGCTTCGGTCGCGGCGAGCTCGCCCCCTTCGGTGAGCCCATCGCCAAGGCGTTCGTCGATGAGGCACTGAACGAGGCTCGGAAGCTGGAAAATGCTCTGAGGTCACTGCGCACCGAACGCAGCGTCGCGGTGCTGCATTATTCGCCGACCGTCGAAACGCTCGACGGCGAGCCGTCGGAGATCTTCCAGTATCTCGGGTCACAGCGCCTCGCCGACGCAATCGACCGCTTCGATCATGTGAAGGCCGTCGTTCATGGCCATGCCCATCACGGCAAGTACGAAGGCGCCACACCGCGCGGAGTGCCGGTCTACAATGTCGCGCAGTTCGTGCTTAAGCCGAAGTTCGGCAAACCGTACGTCGTGCTGGAAATCTAGGCCGGAGGCCAGCTCTCCAGGATTTCGACGAAGCGCGTGAGCCAGGCGTTGGTCTGGTGCCCATCGACGACGCGATGGTCGATGGTTAGCGTCACGTAGGCCATCGGGTGGATGAGCATCGCGTCCCGGCCGTTCACCGTCCGAACCACGACCCGCTTCTCCAGCTTGCCGACGCCGAGGATCGCCGCCTGCCCTTGGTGAAGGATGATCGGCGCGGCGAGCAGCGAGCCGGACACCCCGTGGTTCGAGATGGTGAAGCTTCCCCCGGACACCTCTGAACGCTCGAGCTTGCCGTCGCGTGCCCGGCGGGTGAGGTCGTCGAGCTTTGCTCCGATCTGCTCGAGGCTGAGCGAGCCGGCGTCCTTCACGACGGGAACCACGAGACCTTTCTCGCCGAGTGCCGTGCCGACGCCGATGTCGATCGTCGGCGAGATGGCGATGCGGTCCTTCTCCCACCGTCCGTTGATAGCGGGTGCAACCGCCATCGCTTCGGCCACAGCTTTGACGATGTAGGCAGTGTAGCTGAGCTTCACGCCCTTCGCGGCCATCGCCGCCTTGTGCGCCGCAACGGCCGTGAAATCCGCTTCGAAGACGGCAGTGACGTGCGGCTGCTCGGCGACGGCGCGGGCCATGTTCTCGGCGATCGTGAGTCGCATGCGGTCGTGCGGAATGTCCTGCGGCGAGAATTGCCGCGGCTGCGCCGTCGACGGCTCGCCGACGCTGACCACCGTCGCTTCCGCGACGCAGCGGTCGACGTCCTCGCGCGTGATCCGCCCGTCGCGGCCGGTGCCCTGGATGCGCGATGGGTCGATGCCGTGCTGCTGGAGGGCTCGGCGCACGGAGGGCGACAGGCGGGTTTCGAGCGAGGCACCAACCTCGTTCGTGCTGAGCGAAGTCGAAGCGCGTTCCTCCGAAGGCTGCGCAGATCGCCCTTCGACTTCGCGCTCCGCGCTCCGCTCAGCACGAACTGGTTCCTCTTCGGCGCTGATCCGGGCCAGCACGGCACCGGGAACAGCTTCCGCGTCAGTGTCGAGCACGATCTCCGCCAGCACGCCCGATGCAGGCGCCGGCACCTCCTGCGTCACCTTGTCCGTCTCGAGCTCGACCAAAGGCTCGTTCTCGAACACAAGATCGCCGACCTGCCGCAGCCACGAGCGAACGACGGCCTTGGTGCCTTCCTGCTCCTCGGGAACGATGACGTCGATCACGTCAGAATCCCACCAGCCGCTCGATCTCCGCGCGGATGCCCTCCGGTCGTGGAAGGGCCCATTCCATCAGCTTCGGATGATGCGGGCTCGGGATGTCGGGCATGGTGACGCGCGCGACCGGCGCATCGAGGTCGAGGAAGGCTTCATCCGCGACCACGGCGGCGATCTCCGCGCCGAACCCGCCTGTACGCAAGTCCTCGTGGACGATGAGGCAGCGCCGCGTCCGCCGGACACTGTCGAGCACCATCTCCTTGTCCCACGGTTGCAGCGTGCGGAGGTCGATCACATCGGCGCTGAAGCCCTCCGCCGCCGCTTCGCAGCGCGGCACCATGGCGCCCCAGGTGACGACGGTGATCTTGTTGCCCTCACGAGTCTTCTTCGCCCGGCCGAAAGGCAGGACATATTCGTCGCCCGGCCAGGGGCGCCGCGCCCAGGCATCGTCGAGCATCGCGCGATGCTCGAAGAAGAGCACGGGGTCGTTGCCTCGAAGCGACCCCCGCAGCAGGCCGACCGCATCCTCCGCGTTCGATGGCACCGCCACCTTCCAGCCCGGATTGTGGAC
>DASVXR010000292.1:0-2028 GCA_036392595.1 Sphingomicrobium sp. | reverse complement strand
GGGCGGACGAGGACGATGACGGGCTTGCTTACCTCCCTCGGCGTCGAGCTCACAGCAGCCGGTCCGGCGGCGGCGGCTTGGGCCTCGAGCCAGGCTCGGCCGGCGCTTCCTCGCGCACTTCACCCGCGATCTCGGCGAAGTCGCCCGGATCGCTGAAGTCCTTGTAGATGCTCGCAAACCTTATGTAGGCGACGTGATCGAGGGCCTTGAGCCCGGCCATGACGGCCTCGCCGATCCTTGCGGTCGAGACCTCGTCGCCCGTCGTTTCCATCTGACGCTGAACGCCGCTGACCAGGCGGTCGATCTTCGCTGGATCGATGTCGCGCTTGCGTGTCGCATGGCCGATGGCGCGGGCGAGCTTGTCGCGGTCGAACGGCTCGCGTTCGCCATTCTTCTTCACCACGGTGAGGTCGCGCAGCTGCACTCGCTCGAAAGTCGTGAAGCGAGCGCCGCATGCCTCGCACTGACGGCGGCGGCGGATCGCGGCGCCGTCCTCGCTTGGCCGGCTGTCCTTAACCTGGCTGTCCTCGTGCGCGCAGAACGGGCAGCGCATCCTCTATCCCTGGTAGATCGGGAACCGGGCGCAGAGCTCGCGGACGCGCTCGTTGACCGCGCGCTCGACCGCACCGTTATTCTCGAGGCCGTTCTGCTTGAGTCCATCAAGCACGTCGGCGACCATGTCGGCGATGTCGCGGAACTCGGCTTCGCCGAAGCCTCGCGTCGTCCCCGCGGGAGAGCCGACGCGGATTCCGCTGGTCTTCACCGGAGGCAGCGGGTCGAAGGGCACGCCATTCTTGTTGCAGGTGATGCCCGCGCGCTCGAGGCTCTCGTCGGCATCCTTGCCGGTGAGGCCGAGCGGCCGCAGATCCACGAGCGCGAGGTGCGTGTCGGTTCCGCCCGCCACCAGGTCCGCGCCGCGTTCCTTGAGGCGATTGGCGAGAGTCCTGGCGTTGGCGATCACAGCCTTCGCATAGGCCTTGAACTCCGGCTGCAGCGCCTCGCCGAACGCCACGGCCTTGGCGGCGATGACGTGCATCAGCGGACCGCCCTGGAGGCCAGGGAAGACCGCCGAGTTGATCTTCTTCGCGATATCCTCGTCGTCGGTCAGGACCATGCCGCCGCGCGGCCCGCGCAAGGTCTTGTGCGTCGTCGTCGTCACGACATGCGCGTGCCCGAACGGCGAGGGGTGCTCGCCCGCGGCGACGAGGCCTGCGAAATGGGCCATGTCGACGAGGAAGATCGCCCCGACCTCGTCGCAGATCTGCCGGAAGCGGGCGAAATCGAAGTGGCGCGGATAGGCCGAGCCTCCGGCGATGATCAGCTTGGGCCTATGCTCCTTGGCGAGCCGCTCGAGCTCGTCGAAATCGACGAGATGGTCGTCGGGGCGGACGCCGTACTGGACGGAGTTGAACCACTTGCCCGATTGCGCCGGGGGAGCCCCGTGAGTCAGGTGCCCGCCCGCCGCGAGACTCAGACCCATGATCGTGTCGCCAGGCTTGGTCAGCGCCAGCATCACCGCGCCGTTCGCCTGCGCGCCGGAGTGCGGCTGGACGTTCGCGAACTGGCAGCCGAACAGCTTCTTCGCCCGCTCGATCGCGAGCGTCTCGACCGTGTCCGACGGAGCGCAGCCCTGGTAATAGCGGCGGCCGGGATAGCCTTCCGCATATTTGTTGGTGAGCACCGAGCCCTGCGCCTCGAGCACCGCGCGGCTGACGATATTCTCGGAGGCGATCAGCTCGATTTGCGTTTGCTCGCGGCGGAGCTCGTCATGGATCGCGTCCTCGACCGCCGGGTCGATCTCGCTGAGTCCGCTGGTGAAGAAGCCGTGAGGGACTCGGTAGCTCTGCTTCTGGTCGAGGTCGGCGGCGGTGGCCATCAGTCGCTGTCCTGCAAAATCTGTGAGAGTTGATCGACGCGGCGTTGGTGGCGCCCGCCGGCGAAATCGGTCCCTAGGAAGGCTGCGACGCAGGCCTTGGCCATGTCGCTGCCGATGAGGCGAGCGCCAAGCGCCAGAACGTTCGCATCGTT
>DASVXR010000291.1:0-3468 GCA_036392595.1 Sphingomicrobium sp. | reverse complement strand
CGTGAGGCTGTCGTCGTCGAGATGCACCGTCTGGCCGCAGCTGTCGCAGATCAGGCAGATGCAATCGTGCAGGCACTCGGGGTGATGGTTCGCGACATAGGCATTCGCGCTCTCCACCCGCCGGGCGAGGTTCGCGTTCACGAACAAGTCGAGGATACGGTAGACGCTGTTCGCCGCCACGCGGCGCCCCTGCGCCTTCGAGACCGCTTCGGCGATGTCATAGGCGCTCGCCGGCTTGTCGAAGCTCGCCAGCGCGTCGAAGACCGACGCACGCATGTCGGTCCACTGCTCGCCTTCCTTGGTCAGCCGCTCGCGCGCCGCGGCGACAAGCGACTCTCCCTCGTGCAGCTGGTGATCGTGCCGCGTCATTGCTGATCCGGGATAAACCTCGCCCGCTTCACGGGCAAGCAATCAGACGCTTGCCTGCTTGGCCATGAGATTGAGGCGATGGCCCAGCGCCAGGATCGCCACCCCGACGATCGTGATCGCCGGCTCGTAACCGGTCTCGTGCAGGGTCATGGCGTAGGCCATCGTGCAAAGTCCGACGACGCCGACCGCGACCGGCAGGATGAAGCCGTGCTCCCTGAAGCCGCCGCCGAGCGCCAAGGCGCCGATGATCATCGCCAGCGTCAAGCCCACCTCGTGGATGATCGGCTGGCCGAGCATCCCACCGGCCGAGGCGAGCAGCCCCAGCAGGACCGCGGTCGCGACGCAATGCACCGCGCAGAGCCCCGAAAGGCCCATCGCTATCCGGTCGAGCCGACCGGTCGACATTGGTCTCGTTGCCATGGTGCGGGCGGATATAGGCCAGCGCGGTTGGCGATACAATATAACATTTGCCGCGACATGCGGCTTGCCCCTCGGCTCGCCGCACGCAAAGAGGCGCTTCGTCTCATGAGCACCCTCCCCGCCCCCAGCCCTCGCGGGCTTTCGAACCTCCTGCTGGCGGTCGCCGCGCTGGTCTTCGCCATGGTCGTCGTGGGGGGGATCACCCGCCTGACCGAAAGCGGTCTTTCGATTACCGAGTGGAAGCCGATCAGCGGCGCCGTCCCGCCGCTCACCCACGCGGACTGGGAGCGGGCGTTCGACCTCTACAAGGCCACCCCCCAATTTCGGCAAGTCGCCGGGCCGGCGGGAATGACGCTGTCGGGGTTCAAGTTCATCTTCTTCTGGGAGTGGGTTCACCGGCTGCTCGGGCGGGTGATCGGCCTCGTCTTCTTCGCCGGGGTCGCCTGGTTCGCGTTCAAGCGCGCCATCCCAAAAGGTTACGCCTGGCGGCTCGCGGCCCTTTTCATCCTCGGCGGCCTCCAGGGCGCGGTCGGGTGGTTCATGGTCATGTCGGGCCTCGAGGGACGGACCGAGGTCAGCCCCTACCGTCTCTCGGCGCACTTGCTGTTCGCGCTGTTCCTTATGGCGGCCCTCATCTGGACTGCGCTCGACCTGCGCGAGCGCGAGGCTCGCCCCGCGCGGCTCACCGGCTGGGGAGCAATCGCCCTCGCCACTCTCTTCACCCAGCTGATGCTCGGCGCGTGGGTCGCCGGCTTCCGCGCCGGTTACGTCTCCAACAGCTGGCCGGACATGAACGGCCATTTCGTCCCCCAGGGCATCGACTGGTCGCACGGCGCCCTCTTCGCCATGACCCACGACCCCTTCCTCATCCATTTCATCCACCGTTGGTGGGCCTGGGTCGTGGTCGGGGTGCTGGTCGTCTTCGCCCGAAAGGTCCGCAAGGTGCCGGGAGCCCGTCCCGCCTCGATCGCGATCCATTCGACGTTCGGAACGCAGATCATCCTGGGGATTCTGACCGTGCTTTCCGGCATTGCGATCTGGTTAGCCGTCCTTCACCAGGCGACGGGAGCGCTGCTCGTCGCCGCCACCGTCTGGGGGGCTCATGAACTTGGGAGGCGCCCATGAGCATCGTCTCGCTCTACGCGGTCTTCGCCAACGCAGAGGAGGCGGAACGCATCGGCCGCACGGTTATCGAGGAGCAGCTCGCCGCCTGCATCAACATCCTCTCACCCGTCCGGTCGATCTATCGCTGGCAGGGCAAGATCGAGACTGCCGACGAGGTCGCGGCGATCTTCAAGACCCATCACTGGAACAGCGATGCCTTGATCGAGCGTATCGCCGAGCTCCACAGCTACGACGTTCCGTGCATCGTCACTTGGCCGATCGACAAGATCCTCCGCAGCTACGCGGACTGGGTCGAGGACAACTGCCGCTAGAGCTGGCGCTTGTCGAGGTAGAGGTAGGACGGATCGAACTCGGCGACCCCCTCGAGCGCATCGCGATCGAGGATCGTGACCTTTTCGCGAGTGAGCTCGATGATTCCTCGGCGCCTCAGCTCCTGGATGGTCCGGTTCACATGGACCACCGTCAGGCCGAGGCATTCCGACACTTCGCGCTGGTTGAGCGGGAAATCATAGCTGTCGCCGTTCGTCAGCCCGACGACCTGCAAGCGCAGGTAAAGCTCGCAGAAGAGGTGCGCCATGCGCGCGATCGCCGTTCGCTGGCCCAGGCACAATGTCCACTCCCGGTGGATCGCCGCGTCGATATTGGTCATCAGCCAATAGACGCGGGTGAGCCGGGGATATTTGTTCGTCAGCTCCATGATCCGCTCGTGCGGCACCACCCCGAGCTTGCATGGGCTGAGTGTCAGGACATCGTGATCGAGCCGCTTGAGCGTGAAGCCGTGGAGGTCGGGGAAATCCCCGGCGACATGCAGCTCGGTCATCTGCCGTTCGCCGCCGGCCAGGTCCTTGGCTCTGGCAAGCCACCCTTCGAGCAGAAGCAGGCTGACGTTTAACTGATCGCCTGCGCGTACGAGCACGTCGTCGGCAGGCGCCTCCCGCGTCTCCGAGACGAGACCGCGGATGGCGCGTTCTTCCTCGGCGCTGATGTCAACGCGCTGGCGCAGCTTTTTGAGGTGGACGCCGATCACTCGCGAGCCACTATGCACGCACTTCCGGAGCGCGCGGTAACATGGGTTAGAATCGCGGCTAACCTTAGATAACTTAAGTAAATTTAAGGGCCTGGGCTAAGGTCTATCAGGGTTTCCGGGAGGGCATCCGAGTTGCCGAGTTACAGGCTGTACCGGCTGGACGGAGCCGGCAAGATCACGACCGCCGAATGGGTCGAGGCCGAGCACGACGACGAGGCCGCCAAAAAGGCGCGCGAGCGCTGCAAGGTGGGGGCATATGAGCTCTGGAACCGCGACCGGCTCGTCGTGCGGATGAACGGCACGGCCCATCCCGGCGCCTGAGCCGCTGTATTGTTCCGATAACTCACCACCTGTATATCGCGTCGTCCAGCGAAGGAGGAAGGCGATGGCTGAGCGCGACCCTGGCCGATTCACCGAGGGCAATGGAGTCATCGCCGCGCCCATCGTCCTCGCGGCGCTCATCCTCAGCTGGGGCTCGTCGAGCTCTCAGCCGCGGTACCAGATCGCCGGATCGGGCAGCATGGTCG
>DASVXR010000290.1:0-2753 GCA_036392595.1 Sphingomicrobium sp. | reverse complement strand
TTCATGGCTGGGCGGGGTGCTGGGCCAGCGCGTGGCTCCGCTCGGGGTCGAGAAATTCGGGCAGACCGGAAGCCTCGCCGACCTCTATGCCGCCTACCGGCTCGACGGCGATGCGATCACCGAGGGCGTTGCCGAGCTACTGCTGCCTGCCTAGGAGGGCTGGATGGCCGGGCGTTACTTCGACGAATGGAAGGTCGGCGACCGCGTCTCGCACGCGATCAGGCGCACGGTCACCGAAACCGACAATATCCTGATCACGACGCTGACGCACAATCCGCAGCCGCTGCACCTCGACTATGAGGCGGCGACGAAGACGGAGTTCAAGAAACCGCTGGTCAACAGCTGCTTCACCTTCAGCCTGCTGATCGGGGTCAGCGTCCACGACACAACGCTGGGCACGCTCGTGGCCAACCTCGGCTACGACAAGGTGGTCTTTCCGAAGCCGGTGTTCGCCGGGGACACCTTGCGCTGCGAGAGCGAGTGCACCGACCTGCGCGAAAGCAAGTCGCGGCCGAACGCCGGTATCGTCACCTGGGCGCTGCGGGCCTTCAACCAGCGCGACGAGCTGGTGTGCGAATGCACGCGGACCGCGCTCCTGCAAAAGAAGCCGTCATGACTCCGCGCTCCTGGCTGTTCGTTCCCGCCGACAGCGAGCGAAAGGTGCAAAAGGCGCTCGAGAGCGACGCCGACGCGGTCATCTTCGACCTCGAGGACAGCGTTGTTCCCGACCGGAAGAAGGCGGCACGCGACATCCTCAAGAACCTGCCGAAGCGGTCGAACGGCCCGCAATGGTGGGTGCGCGTGAACCCGCTGGGGAGCGAGTTCCACAAGGACGACGTGCGGCTGATCGGCAGCGCCTACATCCACGGCATCGTGCTTCCCAAGGCCGAGAGCGGAGCGGATGTCGTCGAGCTGTCCCACCGCACCGGGACCATTCCGATCCACGCGATCGTGACCGAAACGGCCGCGAGCTTGTTTAACCTCATGTCCTATGCCGTGCCGGGCTCGCCACTGGCGGCCATGAGCTGGGGCGCCGAGGACCTGTCGGCGGCGCTCGGCGCGTCGTCCAAATATGACGACAACGGCGAGCTTGCCTTCACTTACAAGCTCGCGCGATCGCTGTGCCTTGCGGGCGCGGTCGCCGCGGGGGTTCAGCCCGTCGATGGGGTCTTCGCCGACTTCCGTGACGATGAAGGCCTGCGGGGCGAAGCCGAGGCGGCGCGGCGCGAGGGCTTCACCGGCAAGCTCGCCATCCATCCGGACCAGGTGCCGGTCATCAATGCTGCCTTCACGCCATCCGCCGAGGAGGTCCGGCACGCGGCGGAGATTGTCGCCGCATTCGAGGCACATCCCGACGCAGGCGTTCTTTCCGTCGGCGGAAAGATGGTGGACCGACCGCATCTCACGCAGGCGCAACGCGTTCTGGAGCGGGCAGCGAGGAAGTAGAAGATGAGCGAGGCAGTGCATCCGGTCCCTGAAGGGTTCAACGGACGCATCGGCCCAGGCAAGCTTCAGCAGCTGCACGAGCTGGAGCATTCCGATCCCGACCGCTTCTGGCTCGAGCAGGCGAGGCGGCTGACCTGGAACAAATTCCCGACGAAGGCCGGCGACTGGTCGTTCGACGAGGACGATTTCCACATCGACTGGTTTGCCGACGGCGAGCTCAACCTGTCGGTGAACTGCCTCGACCGGCATCTTGCGCAGCATGGCGATCGGACGGCGCTGATCTTCGAAGCCGACGAGCCGGGGACGGGCCGGAGGGTCAGCTATCGCGAGCTGTATGAGGAGACGTGCCGCTTCGCGAACCTCTTGAAGCAGCGCGGAGTGAAGCGCGGCGACCGGGTGATGATCTACATGCCGATGATCCCCGAGGCCGCCGCCGCGATGCTCGCCTGCGCGCGGATCGGAGCGATCCATTCGGTGGTGTTCGGCGGCTTCTCGCCCGAGAGCCTCGCAGGGCGAGTGGCCGATTGCGATGCCTGCGCGGTGATCACCGCCGACGAAGGCGTGCGCGGCGGCAAGCGCATCCCTCTCAAGCGCAACGTCGATGAGGCGCTTGGGGCGCGCGACGTGCCGACGGTGATTGTCGTAGCGCGCACCGGCGCCGACGTTCCCATGAAGGACGGCCGCGACATCCTTTACTCCGACGTTCGCGACGGTCTTTCCACGGACTGTGAGCCCGAGATCATGAAGGCGGAGGACCCGCTGTTCATTCTCTACACGTCGGGATCGACGGGAAAGCCCAAGGGCGTCGTGCACACGACCGGCGGCTATGCGGTCTGGGCGGCGGCGACCTTCGACTGGGTGTTCGACTATCGCGAAGACGACATTTTCTGGTGCACCGCGGATATCGGTTGGGTCACGGGCCACACCTATGTCGTTTACGGACCGCTGGCGATGGGCGCGACGAGCGTGATGTTCGACGGAGTGCCCAACTATCCCGACTTCGGGCGCTTCTGGGAGACGGTGGACCGGCTGGGCGTCACCATCTTCTATACCGCGCCGACCGCCATCCGCGCGCTTGAGCGGGAGGGCGACGAGTGGGTGACGAAACATTCGCGAAAGTCGCTGCGGCTGCTCGGCACCGTCGGCGAGCCGATCAACCCCGACGCGTGGGAATGGTACTGGCGCGTCGTCGGGGACGGGCGCTGCCCGGTTGACGATACCTGGTGGCAGACGGAGACGGGCGGGATCCTGATCTCACCGGTGCCCGGCGCCATTGCGATGAAGCCGGGTTCGGCGACCAAGCCGCT
>DASVXR010000289.1:0-2973 GCA_036392595.1 Sphingomicrobium sp. | reverse complement strand
GGCGGCACGGACGGCGGGCTTTGCTGGTCGGGCGGCGGAGCAGGCGGCACTGAGGGCTGACTTTGCTGGTCGGGCGGAACCGACTGTGCCGGCGCGGTCTGCTGAGCAGCCAGCGGTGAAGCGAAAAGCCCGAGCGCAACGGCCGCGGACAGAAACATAGAACGCATGATCATTTCCCTCCCCGGAAACGCTCGCACGATAGCTTCGAGCGTAGGCACGGCCAGCCGGTGCCCGGCTGAGTTCAGCCGAAGGGATGCACGTCCTGTCGTGAACCGTCAGCGATAGTCGCGCGGAAGTCCGCCGATCCGCTTCGCGCCGAAGATGACGGCAAGGGCCTCGTAGCGTTCGGCCATCTCGGCATGGGCTGCGGCCACCCGCCGGTTCGAAGCAAGGCGACTCATCGCCCTTTCCCGGCGCTCACGCCGAGCGAAATAGAGGCCGTCGGCTTGTTCGGTCATTTGCGCGCCTGAACGCAGCAGCCGTGCGCCGGTTCCGGGCGATTGGCGCCTCGGAGCCTTCAGCGCGTGGCGACCGTCTCCGCCGGCTTGGCGTCGCTCTTCGGCGGAGCCTTCTTGGCGAGGCTCACTCCGCCGTCCTTCATGTTCAGCGCGGCCATCGCCGTGCCGTCGCGGCCGTAGAGGTCCTTATAGTCGACGATCGTGCCGTCGAGCAGCGCGGCCGAGCTGAAGTAGACGATATAGACCGGCACCGGCTTCACGAAGTTGGCCTGCACCGTCTTCTTGCTGTCGAGCGCTACCTTGATCTTGTCGGGCGTCCACTCGCCATTGTCGTCGCCGAGCAGCTGCGTCGCCAAGTCGAGGATGTGCTGCGTCCTCACGCAGCCGTGGCTGAGTGCTCGAGTCGAATCATTGAAGCGGCTGCGGGCGTTGGTGTCGTGGAGGTAGATCGCCTTCGAATTCGGCATCACGAACTTGATCTGGCCGAGGGCATTGGTCGGCCCCGGCGGCTGCCGCCAGCGCTGGATCGTGCCGTCGTCGCCCTTGACCGGAACGAAGCCCTTCTTGCCGGCCGCTTCCTTCTCGATGCTCTTGGGGACCTCCCACCAGGGATTGAGGATGACGCCCGTCGCCATCGCATTGAGCTGCGGAGTCGGAGTCGAGAGCTTCCCCGCGATCGCGCGCTGCTTCCACCGGTTCACGCCGTTTTGCACGAGGGTGGCGTGGAAGCCGGGAACGTTGACGATGATGTACTTGTCGCCGAGGTCGCGCGGCAGCCAGCGCCAGCGGTCCATGTTGAGCCGGATTCGGTTGAGCTTCGCCGTATCGCTCGCCGGAGTCGCGGCAAGCGCCGCCTTCAGCGCCGCATATTGCGGGTGGGTCGGCAGCAGCCCGCTCAGCGCATCGACGATCCGGTGCGAGGCGAGGGCAGCGCGCAGCAGCGCGTCCTGCTTGGTCGAATCGAGGTCGTTGTCGGTCACGTACCAGTCGATTCGCCCAGCCTTCTTGATGTGGCCCAGCGCAAGGTCCGAGGAGACGAGATCGAAGCGGTCGGTTGCCTCCTTCGAAAGGAGCACCGGATCGCCCGACGCCATCGCCATCCGCAGCCCTTCGGGATCATAGTCGGCCGGGTTGAGCCCCTCGCGCCCGATCTGGGTGATGTAATAGTAAAGCGCCTGCGCGTTCGCCGCGTCCCACACGGGCGGCGGAAGCGGCGGCGGAGGCGGAGCTTGCGCCGCCTCGGACTGCTGCGGCGCATAATCCGGGTTGCCCGGAACGGGCGCGCCGGGCTGGGCCTGAGCCGGCTTCTGCGCGGGCGGCCGGACCGCCGCGGGCGCGGCGAGGAGCGGCGGCCGAAGCTGCTGCTGCACGCGAGGAGCGGGCGCTGTCGTCGCCGGCTTGGGGGCGAGTTGCGCATGTGCTGACCCGAGCGGCAGCGACACTGCCGCGGTGAACGCGAGCAACGAGCTCATGCGAACGCCCATCATCGACCCCAACCCCTTCAATTTAAAAGGATAGCTTTCGCCCGTCCTGTCCATACACTTGGATAATCCCACCCGCCAGTGACGCCGCGGCCACAGTTGCCAAATATGCACCCGGCAATGTCGCACGGCCAACATTAAGGGCTGCTGGCTACAGCTATTTTTCGAGTCTTGAGCCGCCCAAGTCTATGGCGAAATTCCCACACCGGTTGCGATTTCAGTAACAACGCTCGTCCGCTTTGTCTTGACCGCCGCCCCGGGACGGCTCACCAGTTGAGTCGAACGACTGTGGATAACTTCAGGCTGTCGAACGGGTAATCGTTGGAACGGGGCGAGATTTCATCGATGATCAAGGCCCGCATCGCCGAGGACGAGAGTGACCGCCGGCGGCATCCGCGGGTGCCGGTCGACGTGGAAGCGAAGATGCGCGAGCTCGGCTCGACCGGAGTCGAGGCGCGAGTGCTCAACATTTCCGAACAGGGTTTCATGGCCGAAACCGAGGCCAGCTTCGAGGTCGGGACTCGCGTCTGGTTGATGCTTCCGGGACGCGAGCGCGCCAATGCCGTCGTAAAATGGACCGCCGGGGACCGCCTCGGCGCCGAGTTCGCCGAGCCCATCTCGATCGACGGCCTCAAGGATTGACCGGCTCGGCTGGTCGAGCCGAAGCCTCCCTTCACCGCTGCATCCCCTGGTGCGGGCCAGCGCGCCGCCCGGCGCTTGCAACCGCATCGAAGGTTGGTCGTTGGGAAAGCCGCGAAAGGACTCGGGAAAAATGTCATTGATGCTGGGCACCAGCGAAATGCGCCGGCCCTATGAGCGGGGCTATCATGCCGTCTATCACGACGGCGAGATCAACCATTGTCCGGGGTGCGGCCGCACCCAGTGGCTGATCGGCCGCGTCTCGGCCGAGTGCGCCTTTTGCGCGACCGCCCTTCCGCTGGCCGAAGCGAGCATGCGGTCCCACAACGGCCCCGTCATCATCCAGCACAAGAACCGGCACACGGACGCCTGGGCCGCTTAAGGGGCTAGGCCTT
>DASVXR010000288.1:0-3338 GCA_036392595.1 Sphingomicrobium sp. | reverse complement strand
TAGGTCTGGGGTTTCAGGAGCAGGACGCGATGGCGGCCGATGCGGCCTTCGGCAATCAGGCTGCGGAACTTCTTCTGCCAGGGACCGAAGTCGTGCACCTCGGCGATGATGTCGGCCGCCATGAAGCCGACATTGTGCCGGTGCAGCGCATATTTCGCGCCGGGATTACCAAGGCCGACCCACAATTGCATCGCGCTCCCCTAGCGTGAGCGGCGCGCAAAAAGAAACCGCCCGCCGGTGAAGGCGAGCGGTTCCTGAATTCGACAAGAGGGCGATTATTCTTCGCTTGAGCCTTCGGCTTCGCCGCCTTCGGCCGCAGCTTCCTCGCCTTCCTCGCCGACGACCGGGACCTCGCCCTCGGGCGCAGCCTCTTCTTCTTCGGCCTTCATCGCCGAGGGGGCGACGATCGTGGCGACGGTGAAGTCCTCGTCCGCATTGGCCGGAGTGACGCCGTCGGGCAGCTTCACCTGGCTGATGTGGATGGAATCGCCGATCTCCAGCCCCGCCAGCGAGATGTGAATCTCGTTCGGGATGTGAGCGGCGTCGCAGGTCAGCTCGAGCTCGTGCTGCACCACGTTGAGAACGCCGCCGCGGGTCAGGCCGGGCGCGTCATCCTCATCGTCGAAGCGCACCGGCACGGCGACCGTGACCTTGGTGTGCTCGCCGATGCGCAGAAAATCGACGTGGACCGGTCGGCTCGTGACCGGATGGAAATCGACCGCCTTCGGCAGGGTGCGGTGCGCCTTGCCTTTGAAGTCGATCATCACGACCGAGTTCATGAAGTGACCGGTCGAAAGCATCTTGGACAGGAGCTTCTCCTCGACGTGGATCGAGAGTGGCTCCTTCTTTTCGCCGTATACCACGGCGGGTACCCGTCCATCGCGGCGCAGTGCTCGGGAGGCTCCCTTGCCAGCCCGGTCGCGCGCCTCGGCGGGCAGCGTCAGCTGTTCGCTCATTTGGCTATGCTCCGTAAGTAAAGAAGCCCCGCGCCACGCCTCCAGGGATGACCATGGCCGGGGAGCGCTGCCCCCTAAGGGAGGGCGTTCAGAAAAGCAAGTTTCAGCTTAGTTGAGGCGGGTGGACTCGATGCCTTCCTCGGCAAGGCGAACGAGGAGGCTGTCGTTGCCCGCGAGATGGCCCGCTCCGACAGCCACAAAAACAACGCCGGGCGTTTGCATCCGCCCGGCGATCCAGTCCGCCCAGCGTTGGTTCCGCTCGGTAAACATCATCCGATAGGCGTCGGGCGAGCTCTGCTTGAGCTGGCCGAGGAGGCGGACGAACACGCTCTGGTCGCCGTGCTTCCACGCCGTCTGCATGTCCGCCATGGCCTTCGACAGGCTCTCCATCGGGCGCGGACTTTCGACCGGCGTGCCGGGCTGCGGCGAAGCGATTTGGGCGGGTGGCGGCAGCCGGTTGAACATCGCCAGCTGCGATTCCAGCGTTTCCAGGCCCTCGACCTGCTTGCCTTCGCTTTCAGCCGCATGGCGGAGCACCATATCGGCGCCATTGCCGACGTTCATTCCCTGCGACTTGCCGGCGCTGATCGCCATCCGCGTCGTCGCCAGGAAAGAAGCCGACGGTGCGACGGGGAGGCCGTTGAACTGCTGACCTCCCATCGCCCTGAATCCGGGCCGTGCAGAGGGCGATTCCGGGACGAGCGTCTCGAGGACCAGCTCGTTGGACTGCTCGAACGCGGCTTTTACCTGGTCGTTGAACCAGTCCGCCTTGCCGTCGAGCGCGTGGAAAGTCCCGAAAATATAGACGGTAGTGTCGGCGTCGCGGACGACGAACATTGCCGGCTCGGCGTGCTCAACCGGCGGCGCCTCGGGGGAGGCGGCGGCTAGCGCGGCAGAAGCAAGCAACAGGTCGATCATCCATCAGCCTCCATGGGCCGATCGGATCGTTGGATGTGATGCGCCAATGAGCGCCGGACTTCCGCCCGGCACTGCCCCCACAGACGCGCATCAGACCCCCCAGCCCGATACCCGGCGATTATGGTCACTCACGGGTTAATAAAAGTCTAGCGGAAAGCGCCTGTGCGTGAAAAATTGTCGTTGCAGATCAGCAACAAGCGGCGGCGCGCTTATTGGAGGCGCCGAACCTTGTAGCCCTGCCGCTTCAACAGGTCGACCAGCGAGCCGTTTCCGGCGAGGTGCCCCGCGCCGACGGCGACCATCACTGCGCCCGGCGAGGCCATCCGCTGCTCGACCCAGTGGCTCCAGTTGGCGTTGCGGCGTTCGAGCAGCGCCTGCTTGAGCTCCGGTGAGCTGGAGAGGTCGCGGTTGAACGACTTGGCGATCGCGTTCACGTCTCCGCGCGCCCAGGCCGACAGCATCTGGCTGAAATCGCTGCCCATCGCCTTATTGTCCTCGATGGCTCCCTCGAGCAGCGCCCGCTGCGCCGGCTCCGGGAGCTTGTCGAAGAAGCTCAGCTGCTCCTTGTTGCTCTCCAGCTCACCGATCGATTTGCCCTGGCTCTTGAAGGCGTTGCGGAGCACCGTTTCCACGCCTTCTCCGTTCTTCAGCCCCATCTCCCTGAACTGGTTGCCGAGCAGCATGAACGCCGCCGCCCAGGTTTCCATCTTGTCGAAGGCCTGAACCGGCAAGCCGCTCTTCTTCATCGCGGCTTCGAGGGCTGGCCTCTTTGCGGGCGGGACTCGGTCCACCAGCGGCGGCAAGCCCGGCGAGAAGGCGAGGCTCGCGAGCGCCGCCATCATCTCCTGCGGGTTGTTCTCGTCGACGATCGTCTCGACGACCAGCTGCTGCGAACCCGCCACCGCCTGGTCGAACTTCGGCGTTCGCCATTTATAGTCGGAGGGGAGCAGGTGGATCGTTCCGAAAAGATAGATGGTCGTGTCCGCGTCCGACACGGCCCACAATGCCGGGTGCGCGATGTGGACGGCCGGTGCGGTGGCGGCGGGAACGGCCGACGCGCCGATGAAGATCGAGAGACCCAGTGCCGCAACGACGCGGCGCAGAAGCGATTTCAGCATCGGTTCGAAAGACCTTCGGCAATTGTTCGCATGCAGATGTAGTGTCGCCAAGCTTAACGTCCACTTGCCCCCCGCATAGCCATCCGCCAAAGCCGCGAGTCAAACGACGACGTTGACGGGGCATCCGCTTGAGCCTGAGCTTCCAGGACCTGATCCTCACCCTGCACCGCTACTGGGGCGAGCAGGGCTGCGTGATCCTGCAGCCCTATGACATGGAGATGGGGGCGGGGACCTTCCATCCAGCCACCGTGCTTCGCTCGCTCGGGCCGGAGCCGTGGCGGGCGGCTTACGTCCAGCCCTGCCGCCGCCCGACGGATGGGCGATACGGCGAGAACCCGAACCGGCT
>DASVXR010000287.1:0-3773 GCA_036392595.1 Sphingomicrobium sp. | reverse complement strand
TGGGCCGCGTCCGTGGCATCAGCTTCGGCAGCAGCCTGGGCTTCCGCGTCGGCGGCAGCACCGGCTTCCTGTTCGGCCGCGATCGCCGCGACTTCTTCGTCGCTCGGCAACGCCGGGATCTCGTGGACCGCGGCGTCGTCGACCAGGCCCGCCTCGGGCACTTCCATGTCTTCGATCTTACGGCCTTCGAGGATGGCGGCGGGATAGGGCGCGGCTTCCGGCCGCGGGAGCTTGATCGCGTCGCTGACGGTCAGCCAGCTGCCCTTGTGACCCGGGACCGAGCCCTTGATGAAGAGCAGGCCGCGGATCGGATCGGTGCGGACGACCTCCAGGTTCTGCTGGGTGCGGTTACGAGCGCCCATGTGGCCGGCCATCTTCTTGTTCTTGAAGACTCGGCCCGGATCCTGGCGGTTGCCGGTCGAACCATGCGAGCGGTGCGAGACCGAGACGCCGTGCGTCGCGCGCAAGCCGCCGAAACCCCAGCGCTTCATCGCTCCGGCAAAACCCTTGCCCTGAGTGACGCCGGCGACGTCGACGAACTGGCCCGGAACGAAATGGTCGGCGCTGAGATGCGCTCCAACGTCGAGCAAAGCGTCGTCGGCGACGCGGAACTCGGCGACCTTCGCCTTGGGCTCAACCTCGGCCTTGCCGAAGGCGGCGCGTTGCGGCTTGGCGACATTCTTTGCCTTCGCCTTGCCCGCGCCGAGCTGGACGGCGGTGTAGCCGTCACGGTCGGTTTCGCGGCGGCCGATGACCTGCACGTCGTCCAGCTGCAGGACGGTGACGGGCACGTGCCGTCCGTCCGCCTGGAAGAGGCGGGTCATTCCGACCTTCTTCGCGATCACGCCGGTGCGCATGATCAAAACTCCTCGTCAGAGGCACGCGGGGACCATCCCCGAGTGCGTGAAGCCCTTCCAAATGTTTGCGTGCCCCGCCTGGGCTAGTGCTCCCTGAAAGGAGCGGCGGGGACGCAGCCCGGAGCTAATCCCCGGCGGTATCACCCAATCAGCACCTTGCGGTGCGCGCCGGCTGTTAGGCCAGCTTGATCTCCACGTCGACGCCGGCAGCAAGGTCCAGCTTCATCAGAGCGTCGACCGTCTGCGGCGTGGGCTGCACGATGTCGAGCAGCCGCTTGTAGGTCCTCACCTCGAACTGCTCGCGCGACTTCTTGTCGACGTGCGGCGAGCGGTTGACGGTGAACTTCTCGATACGCGTCGGAAGGGGGATTGGACCGCGGATGAGAGCACCCGTGCGGCGCGCCGTGTCGGCGATGTCGCCAGTGGCCTGGTCAAGCACTCGATGATCGAACGCCTTCAGGCGAATACGGATATTCTGCGTTTCCATTTCCCTACCGATGCGAAAGAGCCTGCGGCACCGCCCCTGCGAGCGGCCCCGCGAACCAAATCAAACTCAAAAGCGAACCGCGCGACCCTGATCCAGAATCGCGCGGCTGGCGCCCTATATTACTTCGTGATGTTCGCGACAACCCCTGCGCCGACCGTACGGCCGCCCTCGCGGATCGCGAAGCGGAGGCCCGGGTCCATGGCGATCGGAGCGATCAGCTTGACGCCCAGGTTCACGTTGTCGCCAGGCATCACCATCTCGGTGCCCTCGGGGAGCTGAACCTCGCCGGTGACGTCCGTCGTCCGGAAGTAGAACTGCGGACGATAGTTGGCGAAGAACGGCGTGTGACGGCCGCCTTCGTCCTTCGACAGGACGTAGACCTCGGCGCTGAAGTCGGTGTGCGGAGTGATCGAGCCGGGCTTGGCCAGGACCTGGCCGCGCTCGACGTCCTCACGGCCGACGCCGCGGAGAAGCGCACCGATATTGTCGCCCGCCTGTCCCTGGTCGAGCAGCTTGCGGAACATCTCGACGCCGGTGACGACGGTCTTCTGGGTGTCGCGGATGCCGACGATCTCGACTTCCTCGCCTACCTTGATGACGCCGGTCTCGACACGGCCGGTCACGACGGTGCCGCGGCCGGAGATCGAGAACACGTCCTCGATCGGCATCAGGAACGGCTTGTCGAGCGGACGGTCCGGGGTCGGGATCCACTCGTCGACCGCGTCCATCAGCTTGAGGATCGCGTCGTGGCCGATCTCGCGGTTGCTGTCCTCGAGGGCAGCAAGAGCCGAGCCGGCGATGATCGGAATATTGTCGCCGTCGAAGTCGCGCTTCGAAAGCTCCTCGCGGATCTCGAGCTCGACGAGCTCCAGAAGCTCCGGATCGTCGACCTGGTCGACCTTGTTGAGGAAGACGACCATCGTTGGGACACCGACCTGCTTGGCGAGCAGGATGTGCTCCTTGGTCTGCGGCATCGGGCCGTCGGCGGCCGACACGACCAGGATCGCGCCGTCCATCTGGGCAGCGCCGGTGATCATGTTCTTCACATAGTCGGCGTGGCCCGGGCAATCGACGTGCGCATAGTGGCGCTTGTCGGTCTCATATTCGACGTGAGCGGTCGAAATGGTGATGCCGCGCTCGCGCTCTTCCGGCGCCTTGTCGATGTTCGCATAGTCGGTGAACTCGGCCTGGCCCTTCTCGGCCAGGACCTTGGTGATCGCCGCGGTCAGCGACGTCTTGCCATGGTCGACGTGACCGATGGTTCCGATGTTCACGTGCGGCTTATTCCGCTCGAATTTCGCCTTAGCCATTTTACGCCTCTTCTTCTGGAAAATCGGGCGGCCCGCCCGTTCGCGAGCGCGCCCATAACTGCAAAATTACGCTTACGCCAGCTTCGCCTTCACCTCGTCGGCGACGTTCTGCGGAACTTCCTCATAATGGGAGAACTGCATGGTGTACTGGGCGCGTCCCTGGGTGAAGGAACGCAGCTGGTTCACGTAGCCGAACATGTTGGCGAGCGGCACCATCGCCTCGACCACCTGCGCGTTGCCGCGGCTGTCGGTGCCCTGGATCTGCCCGCGCCGGCTGTTGAGGTCGCCGATGACGTCGCCCATGAAGTCTTCCGGAGTCACCACCTCGACCTTCATGATCGGCTCGAGGAGCTTGATGCCGGCCTTCTGAGCCGCTTCACGCATCGCTCCGCGGCCGGTGATCTCAAACGCGAGAGCCGAGGAGTCGACGTCGTGGTACGCGCCGTCGATCAGGTGGATCTCGAAGTCGATGATCGGGAAGCCGATCAGCGATCCGGTCTCCGCCGTCTCGCGCATGCCCTTCTCGACCGATGGGATGTACTCGCGCGGGATGTTGCCGCCCTTGATCTCGTCGAAGAATTGCACGCCGGAGCCGCGCTCGCCCGGAGCGACCTGCACCTTGACTCGGCCGAACTGGCCGGAGCCGCCCGACTGCTTCTTGTGGGTGTAGTCGATCTCGACCGGGCGGGCGAGCGACTCACGATAGGCCACCTGCGGAGCGCCGACATTGGCCTCGACCTTGAACTCGCGCTTCATGCGGTCGACGAGAATCTCGAGGTGGAGCTCGCCCATCCCCTTGATGATCGTCTGGCCGGACTCGTGGTCGGTCGTAACCCGGAAGCTCGGGTCCTCGGCTGCCAGTCGTGACAACGCGAGGCCCATCTTCTCCTGGTCGGCCTTGGTCTTGGGCTCCACCGCGACCTCGATGACCGGGTCCGGGAATTCCATGCGCTCGAGGATGATCGGCTTACCGGGATCGCAAAGCGTATCGCCGGTCGTGGTCTCCTTGAGACCCGCGATCGCGACGATGTCGCCCGCGTAGGCGACGTCGATGTCCTCACGGTTGTTCGCATGCATCAGCAGCATGCGGCCGATCTTTTCCTTCTTGTCCTTCACCGA
>DASVXR010000286.1:0-14873 GCA_036392595.1 Sphingomicrobium sp. | reverse complement strand
CGACGGTCTGGAGGTCCTCGACGTTCCGCCGAAGCGTCACTTCGTCGTACGAACCGCCATCGAGATATTCGAAGAGGAAATGCGGCAGCCGCGCCTTGGCGAGCGCACGATAGTCGCTGACGGATGCGGCTCGTCTCATATCGCTGTTCCGCTCACCGTGAACCGCCCTTCACAGCCGTTTGAGAGCCACCACATATCGGGCCGCGTCGCAATCGCAACCGAAGCAGGAGAATCCCTTATGGTCGAAACGCCGCGCATGGACATCACGAAGCTCGCGTCCGAGGCGTACAAGCATCTCCTCCAACTCGAGCAGGCGGTCGCCGGTAAGCTGGACCGCAAGCTCTATCATCTGATCAAGCTCAGGGCGTCGCAGATCAACGGCTGCGCCTTTTGCATCGGGATGCACAGCGACGAAGCGATACGCGACGGCGACACAGCAGAGCGCTTGCTGCTCCTCGACGCGTGGCGCGAAAGCTCCGCGTTCAGCGAGAAGGAGCAGGCCGCGCTCGCCTGGGTCGAGGAACTGACCCTCATCGCCGACAGTCATGCGAGCAAGGAGGCGTTCGACGGCCTCAAGCGCTTCTTCTCGGAGGAGGAGATTGCCAACCTGACCCTCGCCGCCGCGCTGATCAACACGTGGAACCGCATCGCGATATCCTCGCGCGCCCAATATGACCGCAGCTATTTCGAGCAGATCGCGGCGGCGCGGCAGAAGGTCGCCGAGCCGGCCTAGCTCGCGAAGCTCGGGTCGAGCCGATACGCCTTCCGCTTCAGTGCCGGCCACGCCAGCAGGTTGGCGGCGAGCGGGAGGCCGATGGCGCCCTGCTGCGCAGTGACCTCCGGCGATCCCTGCGGCGGCTTGCTGATGTTCTCCCCGGCAGACAGCGCCATGACCTGCGCCTGGCAGGCCCGCTCCAGATAGTAAAGGCGGATGAAGCACTCGCCGACATTCTTGCCCACGGCCAGCGTGCCGTGGTTGCGCAGGATCATGGCGTTTTTCGTGCCGAGGTCGGCGACCAGCCGCTCGCGCTCGTCGAGATCGACGGCGACGCCCTCGTAATCGTGAAAGGCGACGTCGCTCCGGATCAGCATCGCCGTCTGCGTGAGCGGCAGAAGCCCGTCGTTATGCGCCGACACCGCCTGTCCTGCCGGCGTATGGAGGTGCATCACTGCATGCGCATCGTCGCGCGCCATGTGGATCGCCGAGTGGATGATGAAGCCCGCCGGGTTGGTGATGAACGGGGTCGGCTCGACCGGATTGCCGTTCACGTCGACCTTGACCAGCGAGGAAGCCGTCACCTCCTCGAACATCAGATTGTACGGGTTGAGCAGGAAATGGTGCTCCGGCCCGGGAATTCGCGCGCTGAGGTGCGTGAAGATCAGGTCGTCCCAGCCGTAGTAAGCGACCATCCGATAGGCGCAGGCGAGGTCGACGCGGATCGCCCATTCCTCGTCGCTGACCTTCCCTTCGAGCGACGGAATCTCGACCGATTCCAGCGGCTTCACGCCTTCGGTCATCCCGCGATTGATGCTCTCGACCCTGTTCATGCTGGCACCTGCTGTCGGTCCGGATGCGCTGCGGCGAATGCCTCGAGCTTGTTCGCATTCTCTTCCGCGCGCAGCAACGTCGGATAATCGTCGAGCGGCACCTCGTAGCGCCGCGCATTATACAGCTGCGGCACCAGGCAGATGTCGGCTCCGGTAGGCGCGTCACCGTAGAGGAACTTGCCCGCCGTCGGAGCCGCCAGCGCCTCGAGCGCCGGTAGGCCCTCGCCGATCCAGTGCCTGTACCAGGCGTCGATCGCGTCCTGCGGCTGCCCAAGCTCGTTCTTCAGATATTTCAGCACCCGGAGATTATTGATCGGGTGGATGTCGCACGCGATCACCATGGCCATGCCCACGACATGCGCGCGATCGGCGGCGGCGGTCGGAAGAAAAGGCTGATTGGGATAGCGCGCATCGAGATAGCCGAGGATCGCGAGGCTTTGCGTCAGCCGGTGCCCGTCGATCTCGAGCAGAGGCACCAGTCCCTGGGGGTTGAGCGCGCGATAATCGTCGGATCTCTGCTCGCTTTCGAGCAAGTTTACGGGGCGGCTCTCATAGTCGATCCCCTTGAGATTGAGGGCAATTCGGACGCGGTAAGCGGCGGACGAACGCCAATAGTCGTAGAGGATCGCGCGGCTCATGTCGGCTCGCTTACACTTGTGAAAGGAAGGGCGCTATCACTTCGGCCGGCACCCGGATCGGCCGGCCGCTAGCCTTGTCGATGATTGCCCACCAGCTCCGCGCGCGAACGCGCACCTTTCCGTCCTCATCGAGGAACTCCATTTGCCTGTCGAAGCGCGCTCCCTTCGGCGCCTCGCCCGCCCAGGTACGCGCCGTAATTCGCTCACCCTCGAGCGCGGCGCGCAGATAATCGATCTCGTGACGCACCACGACCCAGAAGAAATCGTCCTGATGCGCCGCGTCCGCAACGCTCCGCCAGTGCGCAACCGCGACTTGCTCCATCCACTGTACCCACACCGCATTGTTGACATGGCCAAGCTCGTCGATGTGCTCGGGCCCCGCGGTCAGGGTCATCTCGAAGACGGGTCGCCTCATGCACCAGTCTGCGTCAGGATGAACGCATAGGTCTCCGCCACCTCGTGCAGCACTTCCCACCGGCCCGACTTGCCGCCGTGGCCGGCGCCCATGTTGATCTTGAGCAGCAGCAGGTTGCCGTCGGTCTTGGTCGCGCGCAGCTTCGCGGCCCACTTGGCCGGCTCCCAGTAGGTGACTCGCGGGTCGGTGAGGCCGCCGGTGATCAGCATCGGCGGATAATCCTGCGCCTTCACATTGTCGTAGGGGCTGTAGCTCCGCATGTAGTCGAAGACCGCCTTGTCGGTGATCGGATTGCCCCACTCGGGCCACTCGCCGGGCGTGAGCGGCAGGGTATCGTCCAGCATCGTGTTGAGCACGTCGACGAAAGGCACGTCGCCGACCACCGCTCCCCACAGCTGCGGATCGCTGTTCGCGACGGCTCCGACCAGCTCGCCGCCCGCCGAGCGCCCATTGATCGCGATATTGCCGTCGCTGGTGAAGCCTTGCGCGATCAGCCCCTTCGCCACGTCGACGAAGTCGTTGAACGCATTGGTCCGCTTGCCGAGCTTGCCGTCGAGGAACCATTGGTGGCCGAGGTCATCGCCGCCGCGGATGTGCGCGATCGCGCAGGCCCAGCCGCGGTCGAGCAGGCTGATCCGGTTCGAATTGAAGGTCGGCGGAACGGCAATCCCATAGGCGCCGTAGCCGTAGAGGAAGAGCCTGCCCGCGCCGTTCTTCTCGAAGCCCTTCCGGTACACGATCGAGACGGGCACCTTCGCCCCGTCGCGGGCATCGACCATCAGCCGCTCGGTCGCATATTGCGAGGCGTCGTAGCCTGACGGGATTTCCTGCACCTTCAGCACGTCGAGAGCGCCGGTCGCCGGCTGATAGTCATAGGTGGTCGTCGGAGTGACCATCGAGGAATAGCCGAGCCGGTAGGCGTCCGGCGCAAACTCGGGATTGCCGTGGAAGAAGGCCGTGTAGCTCGCTTCCTCGAACGGGATACGCTTCTCCGCGCCGTCGTACGTGCGCAGCAAGAGCTGATCGAGCCCGTCGACACGGCTGCTGATCGCCAGATGATCGCGATAGGCGGCGATGCCGGTGAGGTAGACCCGGTCGGAGCCCGGGATTACCGTCCGCCACTCTTCCGGATTAGCAATGTCGGCCTCGGCGATACGGAAGTTCACATGATCGTCGTTGGTGTGGATCCAGAGTTTCCCGTGCGCCGCGTCGACATGATATTCGCGGTTCGGCTTGCGGCGCGAGACGAGCGTCAGCGGCTGCGAAGGGTCGTCCGCGGAAACGAAGCGCACCTCGTTCGTCGCATTGTCGCCCGTCGAGACGATGATGAGGCTCTTGTCCTTGGTCTTGTACACCCCGACGGAGAAACCGAGCTCCTCCGCCTCCTCGTAGAGCGTGATGTCCTCGTCCGCCGTCGCGCCGAGCCGGTGATAGCGCGCGCGGTAGCTGCGCCAATGCTCGTTGACCTCGGTGAAGACGATTCCGGCGCTGTCGCTCGTCCACACCGGCTGCCCGATTCCGACGGTCGTCACGGTCTCGACGTCCTTGCCCGTAGCAAGGTCGCGGATCCTCAGCTGGAAGCGCTCGGACCCGTCATAATCGGCAAGCGTCGCCAGCAGCTTGCCGTCCGGGCTCACCTCGAGCGCGCCGAGGCGGAAATAATGATTGCCGTGGGCTTCGGCGGGCTCGTCGAAGATCAGCTCGTCCTCGCCGCCGCCCACAGGCTTGCGATACCAGCTGCGATATTGCGCCCCCGGCTGGAACGCCCACCAGTAGAGCCAGCCGCCATCGCGGATGGGCACGGAGCTGTCGTCCTCCTTCATGCGCCCCTTCATCTCCTCGAACAGCTCGTCGAGCAGCTGCCTGTGCTGCCCCGCCCAGGTTTCGAAATAGGCGTTCTCGGCATGAAGATAGGCGAGCACGTCCGGATCATCGACCTCGGGATATTTGGGATCGCGAAGCCAGTGCCATGGGTCCTCGATGGTCACTCCATGGCGCTCGTAGCTGTAGGGGCGCTGCTCGGCTTGCGGCGGGGCGGGAATCTCGACGGGCTTGTCCATGGAGGCGCTCTTAGCGCGATGGCGGGCGACTGGAAGGGCCGCGCGGCAGTTCCGGCCTTGCCTGCGGTTGGCCGAGGGAGCATGAATCGCCGCAGGGGAAGGGGTGGCCGAGGGGGTCAATGGCCGACGTTTTCCTCAGCTATTCGAGACATGATCTTCGCCGCGCGCGTCCGGTCATCAAGGCGCTGGAGACGGCTGGCCTGTCCGTCTGGTGGGACCGCCGGCTCGTCGGCGGGAGCGAGTTCTCCAAGGAAATCCGCGACGAGCTCGACAGGGCGGGCGCAGTCGTTGCTCTCTGGTCCAGCCGGTCCGTCGACTCACCCTGGGTGCTCGATGAGGCTAGCCGTGCCCGCGACAGCGGCCGGCTGGTCCCCGCAAGCCTCGACACCATGGAGCCGCCGCTCGGCTTCGGCCAGCTCCACACGATCGACCTTTCGCACAGGCACTCGGGCGCGGTGGACAGCCTTGTCGAAGCGGTCACGGCAAAGATCGGGCGCAAGGCCGCCTCCGAGCCCATGCAGCCAAGGCGCGGCCGGAAAGCAATCCCGCGCGGCGCCTATGCGGGCGGCATCGCGCTGCTCCTGATCGCGGTTGCCGCCGCCATCTACCTGTTCATGGCGCGAGGTCCCGGCTCCAGCCAGCTCAAGGGCGGAACGGTCGCGGTCTATCGCTTCGAGGCGCTGACGGACGACGCCGAAAGCAAGCTCGCCGCCCGCCTCGCCGGCGACAGCGTCGAGCGGATTTTCGCGACCAACCTCATCGAAACGCTGGCCCAATGGTCGGCGCCGCAGGATGCGCTCGCCCGTGCCGACTTCGGTCTGCGCGGAAGCGTCGACCGCAACGGCGGCGATTTGCGCATCAGCGCCAACGTCATCGATTCAAGATCGGGCCGGACCTTATGGTCGACCGACGTTAGCCGGCCCGCCGCCGAAAGCCGGCAGCTGGCGGATGAGTTTGCGATGCTCACCGCCGATGTGCTGCGCTGCTCGATCTACACGAAGAGGCATATCCCGAATTACGATTCGGCCGAATTATTCTCGCGAATCCTGCGCTACTGCGAGGCGGGCCAGAATTTGTATGTGGAGGGGGATCAACTGCCGAAGCTGGCCCAGCAGTTGGTAGAGATCGCTCCGAACAGCGCTCAGGCACATGCCTATTACGCAGACGAGCTCGCGCTCTTCCACGACCCGATCACGAGCCGTGCAGATCTGCTTTCCATCTACACGGAGATCAACAAGGCGCTGGCGCTCGATCCGAACAATGGTGCTGTTCGCTGGGCGATGGCGAAGGTTGCGGATCCGGCCGTCAGCCTCGCCACGCGCGAACGCTACGCGCGCGAAGGATTGCGTCTCGATCCCGATTTCGTCTGGAACCGCGTCCTCCTCGGCCGCTTCATGGTGAAGGCCGGCCGGATCGGCGAAGGCCGAGCGCAGTTCGAGCAGTTCGTCGGCGACTATCCGCTCGATTACAATCAGCGCGGATTCTACGGCTATTTGCTCGCCGAAGCGGGCGACATCCGCGGCGCGCGCGAGCAATTCGACCTGATTCGACGCCAGGTACCTGATCGCACCAGCTGGGCGACGTCATATGAGTGGTTGGCCGAGCTGCTCTACGGCGACCTCGATCACGCGCAGCGCGCCTGGGATGAAAGGAAGCATCGGCCGGTGACGAACGGATGCGTGGCATTCGTCTTCAACGCCCGGAAAGAACAGCTCGTGCCTTCGGCCACAGCTATCGAGCAACATTGCGGCCAGGTCGTGGCTCTCGCGCCAACTTTGCAGGCTTTCTTCGGGCACGACCAAGAGGCGCTGGACGACCTCGAGCGAAACCTTCCGGTCACCGCACCGCCGGGCCAGTTCGGGCCCGACTGGGTGTTCGAGCGCGGCTTCGAGAAGCTCCGCCAGGACCCACGGCTGATCGCCATTCTCGCCAGGGCGGGGATCCCGCAATATTGGCTGCAGACCGGCAATTTCCCCGATTATTGCAGCCGCGAGAAGCTCCCGTACGATTGCCGCCAGGCCGCTCGGCAGGCCGTCGCCAACCTCAAGTCATAAGAGCCAGAGCCAAGATGCTGACGGAGCGAGACGTCGACCGGATCTGGTTCGGCTGCGGCAATTTCGGCGGGATGGGATCGTCGCCGAAGCTGCGCCACGCCGGCGACAGCGAGGAGCAGGCTCTTGAGCTTCTCGATCACGCCCGACGAGTGGGCCTTCGGCGGTTCGACACCGCGAACACCTATGGCGGTGGCGTAAGCGAGACCGTTCTCGGCACGTGGCTCCGCTCGCAGGAGGCTTCCTTCCGTGACAGCGCCCGGATCGCGACGAAGGTCGGCAATCCCCATGGTTGCCCAACCGGCGAGACGCCGCTCAGCCGTACGCAGGTCGCCCATCACATCGACGTGTCGCTACGTCGGCTCGGGGTCGCGCGGATCGACCTTTATTACATCCACGAATTCGATCGCCTGACGCCGCTCGAAGAAACGCTTGAGGCGATGACCCGAGCTGTCGACGCCGGCAAGATCGACCGCTTCGCCGTCTCCAACGCTTCTCTATCCGATGTGGAAGAGGTGAGGTCTCTGGCCGGCACCAGCCTCGCCTCGCGCTTTGAGTACGTCCAGAACGAATACAGCCTGCTCGCCACGGCGGATGCCGAGGAGCTGATCCCCTACTGCGCCGGGCACGGCCTCCGCTACACGGCCTTCAGCCCGCTCGCCGGAGGCCTGCTCACCGGCAAGTATCGCTTCGGCGAGGAGCCGCCGCCCGGCAGCCGCGTGGCGCATGCCGCCGACATCTATGCAAACTACCTGTCCGAGCAGTGCTTCGCCGCGATCGAGCGGCTGCGGCAATCGGCCGAGGGACGAGAGCAGACCATGGCGGAAGCTGCCCTGCGCTTCGTCCTCGACACGCCCGGAGTCGACGGCCTGATCATCGCGCCCCGCCGGATCGAGCATTTCGCGAGCTTGGGTTTGGCGCGCAGTGATTCCTGATGTCTGCGTTGGGTCGAAAGCGGACATTGCCAAAGGCAACCACGAAGCGCACTCTCAGACCGGGGGAGCCGTCATGTCAGCTGAGCAGATGGCGTTCGAACGCCATGCGGGCGAAGTGCCGCAATGATCTTCAAGCGCGCCATTGCAAAGCTTCGGGCCCAGGACTGGACCGCCATCACGATTGAGGTGGTGATCGTGACGCTCGGCGTCCTCATCGCGCTCGCCGCGCAGCAATGGGCGAACAACCGGTCGCAGCGCAACCAGATGGACGTCGACATGAAGGCGGTCCGCGAGGAGTTGGCAGTGCATTACGGCTATGCCGTCGAATATCGCGTGGTTTATCCGTGCCTGCGCGCACAGATGGACCAGTTGCGCGACCGCGTCCTGAGCAGTGGCGCGACGCTGAACCCTGCGCCTCTCTACCGGGATGAGGACTTCAGTTTCGTCATCCGCGAACCGGACAAACTCTATTCGAACGATGCGTGGCAGGCGGCCATCGACGATGGTACGACTCAGCGGATTTCGCCGAGGATGCGCCGGATGCTCGCCGGTCATTACGGCCAACTTCACGAGCTCGAGACCACCAATCAGAGGAACACCATTGATGCCGACTTTGGATATATCGCGCTAACCCAGCCGCTGCCGCTCGACCCAACGGTACGATACTCGATCCTGAAGGAGATCGAGCAGGAGCGGGCGAGGATGGAATATATCGATTTTCTCAACGGCCAGGTGATCGACTACATTCAGAGCTTAGGGATGCTTCCGCCGCCGAAGGACGCGATCAAGACCACCGAGCGCTGGGGGACGTATCAATTCTGCAAGGCGCACGGCCTGCCGATGCGTTCGTTCAAGGATGCGATGGTCGCTGTGCCGAACTAAGCATCAATAGCGGAATGTCCGCAATGGGTCGAAAGCAGACCTTATCTAGCCGCTTCCGCCGCCTCCCGTTTGGTGTCGTAGCACAACAGGTCTTCAAAATAGGTGGTCGCTGGTCGGCCCTCGATGAACCGATCAACGTCAGCAACAAACTGGGGGTTGAAGCCCACCCGGCCAATGCTGCTCCACCAGTATCTGGTGCGCGGTATGCCAAGGTGCAGACCGATTATTCCGAAGTATGCCTTGGCGACGCTCTCCTCGATCACGCCGTCGCGGTGCTGGAACCACTCCCACTCCCGCTGACGCATGGCAGCAATGAGGAAGAAGTGCAGTTTGCCTTGCTCCTCTCGCGTCAATTCCGTTGACTTCACGAAGCACTCCCGAAGGTTTGCATCATTCGCCAAGGTGTAGAGTTCCTCATTCGTCTGTTCGACCATCCGCTGACGCGCGTGCGCTTTAGCGAGCAGGTTGCCCTGCCTGACCTGCCGGGAGAGATAAACCAACGTGCCAAGAACCGCGATCGCCGAGAGGACGTTAGCGAAGGTTCCAATGTCGCTTAGGGTCATCATTGCAGCACCCCCCCATTGGGACCTTCTACCATTCGGCTGCGCTGCTGTAGACCTTCGCTCGCCCCATGCCGGTGTATCACCGCTAATGTCTGCTTTGGGTCGAAAGCGGCCATTAGCGGCTCTAGCAAAAATCGCTGTCCTACACGCCGAGATCCGTGCTTAGCTCCCCTTATGAGCATCTCGCGGCGCCCGCCCGGCACCAGCAATTGTCACCCTCCTTGTAACGGTCAAACTGCGCCGGTCTGTCACCCTCATGCGCCGATTGCCCCTTCGCCGTCGCCATCCCGAAGGTGACAAAGTGGAGGAAGTGGAAGGACCCCCGGTTTCACCCGGTCACGGTGACAGGGCCCGGGCGACGCGCCTTCAAATTCTGCCTTGAGTGAATCGCCGTGCAGGTCGGGACGGGCTTTAACAATGGCGCTTCTGGGATTAGCTGACAGGCAAGCGAGTTAGCCCCAAGGGATTAGATCATGTCCAGTTACGCCGACCGCCTTGCCGCCCTTCGCGAGCAGCTCAAAGCCGACAAGCTCGACGGCTTCGTCGTCCCCCTCACCGACGAGCATATGAGCGAATATGTCGGGAGCTACGCCCAGCGCCTCGCCTGGCTGACCGGCTTCGAGGGCTCGGCGGGATCGGCCGTGGTGCTGCCGGAGGAAGCGGCGATCTTCGTCGACGGCCGCTACACGCTCCAGGTCCGCCAGCAGGTCAGCCCGACCGAATGGAGCTACCAGTCGGTCCCGGAGACGAGCACGACGCAATGGCTCGAGGAGCATGCGCCCGAAGGAGCGCGCATCGGCTACGACCCGTGGCTGCACACCCGCGACTGGGTGAAGAAGGCGAAGGAGGCACTGGCGAGCCGCGGCGCCGAGCTGGTGGCGGTGGCGCGCAACCCGATCGACGAGATCTGGAAGGACCGCCCCGAAGCCTCCAAGGCGCACCTGATCGTCCAGTCCGACCAGTACGCCGGCAAGTCCGCGGCCGAGAAGCGCACCGAGATCGGCGACTGGCTGACCAAGCATCATGCCGACGCCGCGGTGCTCTCCGCGCTCGATTCGATCGCCTGGGCCTTCAACATCCGTGGGCAGGACGTGAGCCACACGCCCGTCGCCCTCGCTTATGCGCTGGTCCACGCCGACGGGACTGCCGATCTCTTCGTAGCCTCCGAGAAGATCGGGCCCGAGGTCCGCCAGCATCTCGGCAACGGAGTCCGCCTCCATGAACGCTCCGAGTTCGAGAGCGCGCTCGCCGATCTCAAGGACAAGACGGTCGTCGTCGATCCGGAGCGAGCCGTCGCCGCCATCTTCGAGGCGCTCGAAAAGGCCGGCGCCAAGATCCTCCCGCTGCGCGACCCCACCATCCTTCCCAAGGCGATCAAGAACCCGGCGGAGATCGCCGGCCAGAAAGCTGCGCAGGAGCGCGACGGCGCCGCCATCGCCCGCTTCCTCCACTGGATCGACGAGGAGGCACCCAAAGGCGACGTTGACGAGCTCAAGGCTTCCGACCATCTCGAGGCGCTCCGCCGCGCGAACCCCGAGCTTCGCGACCTCTCCTTCGACAGCATCTCCGGAGCCGGGCCGAACGGAGCGATCGTCCATTACCGCTCGAGCGAGAAGACCAACCGCAAGCTCGAGAAGGGCACGCTCTACCTGATCGATTCGGGCGGCCAGTATGTCGACGGAACCACCGACATCACCCGCACCGTTCCGATCGGCGAGCCGACCGCCGAGATGCGCGACCGCTTCACGCGGGTGCTGAAGGGCCACATCGCGGTGGCGACCGCGGTGTTTCCGAAAGGAACGCGCGGGTCGCAGCTCGACAGCTTCGCCCGCCGGCCGCTGTGGGAGGCCGGCCTCGATTATGCCCACGGCACGGGCCACGGGGTCGGCAGCTTCCTCTCGGTCCATGAGGGGCCGCAGCGCATCTCGCCGGTAGGAAGCTCGCAGAGCGGCGGAGACGAGCCGCTGCTTCCGGGCATGATCCTCTCCAACGAGCCCGGCTATTACAAGACCGGCGAATACGGGATCCGCATCGAGAATCTGGTGCTGGTCGTCGAGCGCGAAATCGAGGGCGCGGAGAAGGAGATGCTTGGGTTCGAGACCCTGACCTTCGCGCCCATCGACCGGCGCCTGATCGACGTCGAGATGCTCGACCCCGAGGAGCTGGTCTGGCTCAACTGCTACCACGCCCATGTGCTGGCGCGGATCGGGCCGAAGCTCACCGGCGCGGACCTCGAGTGGCTGCAGCAAGCCTGCGCTCCGATTGGAGATTGATCGACTCGATCTGTTCTCCTAATGTTCTCCATCCGACTCAACAGGAGGACATGATGATCGGCTACGTGACGCTGGGCACCAACGACCGCGAGAAGTCCGCGAAATTCTACGACGCGCTCTGCGGGGAATTGGGCGTCGGCAGGATGATGGAGAACGAGCAGTTCATCGCCTGGGGCAAGCCGGGCGGCGGCGCGGGCATCGGGCTTACCAAGCCGTTCGACGGCAATCCGGCAACCGTCGGCAACGGAGTGATGGTCGCCCTCGAGGCGAAGGACGAAGAGCAGGTTCAGCGCCTGCATCAGATTGCCCTTGCCAATGGCGGGACCGACGAAGGCGCTCCGGGCGACCGCGGCGGAGGCTTTTACGCCGGCTACTTCCGCGATCCCGACGGGAACAAGCTCAATGCCTTCGTGATGAAGCACGAGGAATGAAGCGGGAGGACCGCCATGCAGGGTAAGTCATTGTTCGACTATCCGATCCACCTCGGGCTCGGGGCCAAAGCCGTTTCCGAGCCCAAGTTCACCGGCTTCGAATGGTACGAAGCCTATGGCGAGCGCCACGCCGACGACCTCGACGAGGGCCGGATCGTGGCGATGTACCGCTTCGACGAGCCGTGGACGAGCTGGGAGGTGCATCCGGCCGGCGACGAGGTGGTCTGCTGCATCCAGGGCCACATGACCCTGCACCAGGAATTGCCCGACGGTACCAGGCAGTCGCACGAGCTCGGCCCCGGCGAATATGCGATCAACCCGCCCGGCGCCTGGCACACGGCCGACGCCGACGAGCCGGTGGTGGCGCTGTTCATCACGGTGGGGAAGGGGACCGAGCACCGGCCGCGTTGAAGGGGCGGCCTCGCTTCGCTCGGATTTCCATGCTCGACCATCCCCCGGATGGTCTGTGCGTGGAAATGGTGCTGCCGGTGAGGATTGAACTCACGACCTCAGCCTTACCAAGGATGCGCTCTACCACTGAGCTACGGCAGCATTTTTAAGCGGAGTGGCGCGCCTATGACGGCGGGCTTTGCACGTCAACCCGGTTGCAGGCGCTGACGGCCGAGCGCATGTGGTTGGCATGGCTGGGAAAGACAAGGACCGCGAAAGAGAGGAGCGGCTGGCGGCCGCGCTTCGCGAAAACTTGCGGAAGCGAAAGGCGCAGGCCCGGGAGCTCTCTCAAACGGAGCCGAGCAAGAGCTAATCGACCCTTGCCTTGCAGGAAGCGTTCGGCTTCACGCAGCCGCCATGCAATTCATCTCCGACAATGCCGCCGCAGCTCACCCCAAGGTGCTGGAAGCCATCGCGGCCTCCAACCGGCTCGACGCGCCCTATGACGGCGACGAGTGGAGCCAGCGGCTCGACGACGCATTCTCGGAACTGTTCGAAACCGAGGTCCGGGCTCTTTGGGTAAGCACCGGCACGGCGGCCAATTGCCTCGCGCTCGCCGCGCTATGCCCATCCTATCGCGGCATCGTCTGCCACCGCGACGCGCATATCGAGGTGGATGAAGCCGGGGCTCCCGGCTTTTTCACCGGGGGCGCCAAGCTGATCCTGCTCGACGGCGAAGGCGCGAAGATTACGCCCGAGACGGTCGCCGCCGCCTGCGATGGCATCCGCAAGGACGTGCACCAGGTGCAGCCGGCCGCCATCTCCATCACCAACGCGACCGAATATGGCCTCGTCTATCATTCGGGCGAGGTCGCGGCGCTGGGCAAGCTCGCGAAGGAGCGCGGCCTGGCCTTCCACATGGACGGAGCGCGATTGGCCAACGCGCTGGCGACGACCGGCGAAAGTCCCGCCGACGTGACCTGGCGCGCAGGGGTCGACACCCTGTCGTTCGGCTTCACCAAGAATGGCGGGCTCAATGCCGAGGCTTTGATCCTCTTCCGCACCGACCTTGCCGATGAGATCGAGGTGCGCCGCAAGCGCTCGGGGCATCTGCTCTCCAAGGGCCGGATGCTCGCGGCGCAGATTCTTGCGATGCTGGAGGGTGACTTGTGGCTGGACAATGCACGCTCGGCCAATGCCGCGGCGCAGTTGCTGGCGCAGGCAGCGGCCGATCGGCTGGTCTATCCGGTCGAAGCGAACGAGATCATCCTCAAAGCTAGTGACGAGGAATGCGATCGGCTCCAGGCAAAGGGCTTCGATTTCTATGAATGGGGCCCGGGGCAGATCCGCCTGGTCACCAGCTGGGATTCGGACGCTCAGGCGGTCGACAGGCTCGCCGCCGCGATCGCCGGTCTGTGAAGGACCGCGTCGACCTATCGGTCGCGATCCCCTTCGCCATCTTCACCGCCATCTGGGGTTCGACCTGGATCGTCATCCGCGGCCAGCTCGGGCTCGTTCCGCCGCAATGGTCGGTGACGTATCGCTTCGTCATCGCCGCCGCAGCCATGGCGCTGATTGCCGCCATCAAGGGCGACAGCCTGGCGCTCGGCCGCAAGGGCCTCGTCGCCGCGGCCTTCCTCGGCTTCACGCAATTCTGCATCAACTTCAACGCCGTCTATCTCGCCGAGCGCCACATCACCTCCGGCGTGGTCGCGACGGTCTTCGCGCTGCTGCTGATTCCGAGCAGCCTGCTCGGCTGGGCCCTGCTCGGGCATCGCCCGACCAGCCGCTTCATATGGAGCTCGCTCGTCGCGGTGGGTGGAATCGTCCTGCTGTTTGTCCATGAGCTGCGCGAGCATTCGGCAAGTGCCGGCCAGGTCGTGACCGGAATCGGCCTCACCCTCATCGGCATGCTCGGCGCGTCGATCGCCAACGTGGTGCAGGCCCGTCCGGAGATCCGCCGCTTCCCGCTTCTCGGGCTGCTCGCCTGGTCGATGGCCGCAGGCGCCGTGATCGACGGGACCGTCGCGCTGGTCATGACCGGCCCGCCCGTGTTCGATGGCCGGCCGGTCTATTGGGCGGGCCTGTGCTATCTCGCCCTTGCTGCCTCGGTGCTGACCTTCAGCCTCTATTATCCGGTGGTGCGCAAGATCGGGCCCGCGAAGGCGGCCTATTCGAGCGTTCTGATCCCGATCATCGCGATGGGCTTTTCCACCTGGCTCGAACATTATCGCTGGACCTCGCTGACCGTCGCCGGCGCAGTGCTCGCGCTCGGCGGCATGCTCGGAGCGCTCAGCCGCGAACGCGCGCCCGTCGCCGCTCCCGACGCAGCCTAGTATCTCCGTTCGCCGATTTGACGCAGCGGAGCATGGCCTCGCGCGTTGGGGGCGCATGCCCTCGACCGTCATCCGCCGTTACGCCTACTGTCCCGACAGCGAACAGCTGTGGGTCGAGTTCGTGACCGGCCGGCGCTACGTCTATTCGGACGTTCCGTCGCAAGTCGCCGAAGCGCTCGGCTCCGCCTTCGCCAAGGGAGTCTATTTCAACACCCGCATCCGCGACCGCTTCCCCTGCCGCGAGGTGACTCACGAGGACCAGGCAACCGAATCTTAAAGCGCCGCGCCGACAATCACGCGCATGTTCCCGATGCGCACGAGCAGCATCTTCAAGAGCCGCTGGATGGCCCT
>DASVXR010000285.1:0-4003 GCA_036392595.1 Sphingomicrobium sp. | reverse complement strand
GGTTGTGAAGGTCATGTACATGGACGAGCCGGCTGCGCCCTACAAGCGCCTGCGCGAGCCGCTTCAGGGCCTGCTGATTCTCCTGGCCGCGATCGCCGTGTCGCCGCTCGGCTACCTTCTTATCGGCCCTCTCGGCGCGTTGAGCGACCGGGCCGCGGGATCCTTGTTCTGAGCCGCATCCGGATCGTCGAGCGCACCGGCTCGACCAACAACGACGTCATTGCGGATCATTCATTGCATGAAGGCGATTGGCTGGTCGCGCTCGAGCAGGATGCGGGGAGAGGCCGACAAGGACGCGAATGGGTTTCCGCGCGCGGCAATTTCTTCGGCAGCACCCTCGTCGAGCTGCGCGCGGATGATCCGCCGGCGCAGAGCCTGTCGCTGGCAGCCGGCCTCGCGCTGGTCGAGGCGGTCGACGCCGCCGTGCCGGCCCAATCATTGATGCTCAAATGGCCCAACGACGCGATGCTCATGGGCAGCAAGGTGGCGGGTATCCTGCTCGAGCGCAGCGGCGATCGAATTGCCGCCGGTTTCGGCGTGAATCTCGCCAAGGCGCCAAAGTTGACCGACAGGAGCGCCGCAGACCTCGGCGGCGTCGTCGCTCCGGAAGCCTTTGCACCCCTGCTTGCCGCGAGCTTCGGCCGGCTGCTTGCTCAGTGGCGGGCCACCGAGCCCGCGCTGCTTGCGCAGGCATGGCTGGCCCGAGCCCATCCGCCGGGCACGCGCTTGTCGGTGCATTCGTGCGGCGATGAGATCGTCACCGGCCGGTTCGAGGGCATCGAGGTCGATGGAGCCCTGATCCTGCGCCGCGACGACGGCGGCATCGACATCGTCCGAGCCGGTGATGTTTCCCTAGGTTAGGATGCGAAACCAAGGTTGTAGTGGGCGGTTTCGCCATTGAGTCGAAGCCTGTTCCCTGGCGTGCCTGTATTTCGCGTATCGACGCCTCTGCGGAGATGCAGCGCCGGTCCTGACGGCCGGTCAATGATCGCGGGAAAGCACCCCAATGCCATTCATCACGACCAAGGACGCTACGCAGATCTTCTACAAGGATTGGGGGTCCAAGGACGCGCAGCCGATCGTCTTCCATCATGGCTGGCCGCTCAGCGCCGATGACTGGGACAACCAGCTGATGTTCTTCCTCGCCGCAGGTTATCGAGTGATCGCGCACGACCGTCGCGGGCATGGCCGCTCGACCCAGACCGACAGCGGCAACGACATGGACACCTATGCAGAGGACGTGAAGCAGCTCGCGGCCGAGCTGAACCTCAGGAATGCCATTCATGTCGGCCATTCGACCGGCGGCGGGGAGGTTACCCGCTATGTCGTCCGCGCGGAGCCGGGCCGAGTGTCCAAGGCGGTGCTCATCAGCGCCGTTCCGCCGGTGATGATCAAGAAGGAGTCAAACCCCGGCGGACTGCCGATCGAGGTGTTCGAAGGTTACCGCTCAGCACTGGTCGACAACCGTGCGCATCTCTATCTCGATATCGCGTCCGGGCCATTCTACGGCTTCAACCGCATTGGCGTGCAGCCGGTGCAGGGCCTCGTCGAGAACTGGTGGCGACAGGCGATGATGGGCGGAATCAAGGCTCATTACGACTGCATCGCGGCTTTCTCCGAGACGGATTTCACGGAGGACCTGGCGTCGATCGAGCTGCCGGTCCTGGTGCTGCACGGCGACGACGACCAGGTCGTGCCCTACGCAAACTCGGCGCCGCATTCGGCCGCTTTGCTCAAACGCGGCCGATTGAAGACCTATGCGGGTTATCCGCACGGAATGCCGACGACTCATGCTGGAGCCATCAACAAGGACATATTGGCCTTCATCCGCGGCGAAGACGTGGGACAGCCCGGACAATCCGCGCCCGCCGTCGTGACGGAACCGCTCTCCACCTGACCAGCTTTGCGATCCACTGCCGTTGCCCTAAGGGGCCGCCATGCTTCTGGCGATCGATGCCGGCAACACGAACCTCGTGTTCGCCCTCGTCAAGAACGGCGAGATCCGCGCCCGCTGGCGCATCGCCACCGACCCGCGCCGGACGGCCGATCAATATGCCGTCTGGCTTCATCAGCTGCTGGAGCTGGAAGGCTATGAAAAGGCGGACGTCGACGCGGTGATCATCGGCACCGTGGTGCCCCGCGCGCTCCACAATCTCGAAGTGCTCGCGAGCAAATATTTCCATGTTGAACCGCTGATCGCGGGGCAGGGAAAGGCGGCCTGGCCGATCGCGCTCGACGTCGACGAGCCGCAAAATGTCGGCGCGGACCGTGCGCTCAACGCCATCGCCGCCCACGCCAAGCATCAGGGCGACCTCATCGTCATCGATTTCGGCACCGCGACGACGTTCGACCTGGTCGATTCGTCGGGCGCCTACAAGGGCGGGATCATCGCGCCGGGCATCAACCTCTCGATCGATGCGCTGGTCAGCGCCGCCGCCAAGCTCCCCCGCGTTGCGATCGAAGCTCCAGAGGATGACAGCGTCATCGGCCGCACCACCGAGAGCCAGATGATCATCGGCATCTACTGGGGCTATGTCGCGATGATCGAGGGGTTGACCGAGCGGATGAAACGCGAGGTCGGCCGGCCGGTGACGGTCGTCGCCACGGGAGGCCTCGCGACGCTGTTCGACAAGCACACCAAAGTGTTCGACGCGATTGAGCCCGATTTGACCATTCAGGGGTTAAGCCTGCTCTATCAGCGGGTTGTGTCGGCATAGATGGTGAGTCACCGATGATTCCGGGCGAAGAGCTCATCTTCTGCGCGCTCGGCGGCTCGGGCGAGATCGGCATGAACGTCAATCTCTACGGCTGCCGCGGCCAGTGGATCATGGTCGATCTTGGCCTCAATTTCGCGGGGCCCGATTACCCGGGGATCGAGCTGATCCTCCCCGACCTCGAGTTCATCGAGGACCAGCAGGAGCGGCTTGCGGGCATCATCCTCACCCACGGGCACGAGGACCATATCGGCGCGCTTCCGTACCTCGCCGAGGAGCTGAGGTCGCCGCTGTTCGCGACGCCGTTCACTGCGGGGCTCATCGCGGGGAAGCTCGAGGAGGAGGGCCTCACCGGCGCGGTCAAGCTCAACATCGTCGAGCGCGGCGGAAGCATCGAGCTCGGCCCCTTTAGGATCAGCTTCGTCGCCCTGTCGCACTCCATTCCTGAGGGCAATGGGCTGCTGATCGAGACGCCGTTCGGCAACATATTCCACACCGGCGACTGGAAGATCGACGAGACGCCGGTGATCGGGGAGGGCCCCGACACGGACATCCTCCGGCAGATCGGCGACCGCGGCGTGCTCGCGCTTGTCTGCGATTCGACCAACGTCTTCCAGGAGCAGCCGTCAGGCTCCGAGGAGGGCGTTCACGAGGGGCTGCTCGCGCAGGTGATGATGGCGACCGGGAGGGTGCTGGTCACGACCTTCGCCTCCAATGCGGCGCGGCTTCAGACGATCGGGCGCGTGGCGACCGAGACGCAGCGGAAGGTCTGCATCGCCGGCCGATCGCTTGAACGTATCCTCCGCGTGGCGCAGGCGACCGGCTATCTCGAGGACTTTCCGCCGCCGATCAGCTTCGACGAAGCCATGCGCCTGCCGCGCGGCGACGTGCTGATCATCGCGACTGGAGGGCAGGGCGAGCCCCGAGCGGCCCTCGGCCGGATCGCGAGCGGAACTCACGAGCTGAAGCTCGCTCAGAACGACACGGTCATCTTCTCCTCGCGCATCATCCCCGGCAACGAGATCGCCATCGGGCGGATCATGAACCAGCTTTCCGACCTCGGCGTGCAGATCGTCACGGAAAAGCTGGCCCATGTGCACGTGTCGGGGCATCCCGGCCGGCCCGAGCTCATCCAGATGTACGACTGGGTGCGGCCCGAGATCGTCGTTCCGGTTCACGGCGAGCCTCGGCACCTCGCCGAGCATGCTCGCCTCGCCTTGGCTCATGGCGTGCCGCATGCTGTGGTCCAGAAGAACGGCGACGTGATTTGCCTCGCTCCCGGGGAGCCC
>DASVXR010000284.1:0-9324 GCA_036392595.1 Sphingomicrobium sp. | reverse complement strand
GACATAGGGCCGGTAGATCGCCGCGATCGCCGCAGCATCTGCCGCACCCGCGAGGCGAATTACGACAGCCATTCCTTCAGAAGGTCGAAGAGGCTCAGGTCCTTCGCCCGAACCGCGGCCGGAGCGATGGGCGGGCATTCGAGGCAGCGGGCCTGGATGCTCGGGCCCGAGAGGATCGAGCGAACGTCGCGCAGCGCGGCGGCGATCTCGGCCTCTGGATTGCCCGCCATGACCGCGAAGGCATCCGTTTGCGGCGCCTCATCGTCGGAGTCCTTGAGCGCAAGCGATTCCAGGATCTCGTCCTTGAGGCTCTTCGGCGGCTCGAGATAACGCACCCGCCGTTCGTTCCCGAGGCCGGCGAGCTGCGCCGCCTTGGCGATCGCGTCCTGCACTCCGCCGAACCCGTCGACCAGGCCGATCTGGTGAGCGGTCCCGCCGTCCCACACGCGGCCCTGCGCGATCTGGTCCACCTGCTGCGGGGTCTTGTGGCGAGCGGTCGCGACGATTCCGAGGAACCGGCCGTACATCGACTCGACGCCTGTCTGGATGAGCTTGTTCACCTCGGGCGACGGACCCTTGAACAGGTCCGGCTCGCCGGCGAGCGGCGTCGACTTCACGCCGTCCGCGCCGAGACCGAGCTTCTTGAGCGAGCCCTGGAAGCTGGGCAGGATGCCGAAAACGCCGATCGATCCGGTGATGGTCGACGGCTCAGCATAGATGAAGTCGGCCGGTGTCGAGACCCAATAGCCCCCTGACGCCGCCACATTCCCCATCGACACGACGACCGGGATCTTCTTCGACTTGGCCTTGAGCAGCTCCTGCCGGATGCGCTCGGACGCAAGCACCGATCCGCCCGGGCTGTCCACGCGGACGACGAGCGCCTTCAGCGACTTGTCCTGGAGGCCCTTCTCGATCGACTCGGCAATCGTATCGCCGCCTGCCGAGCCCGGACCGGCCTTGCCGTCGACGATCATCCCGGCGACCGTCACGATCCCGATGGGCCCCTTGGGCTCCTTCTCCACCTTGTCCGCGAGATAGGAGGCGAGGGCGATTTGCTTGAAACCGCCGGGCTGCTTCTCGTCCGTGCCGCCGAGCTCGGCGAGCCGCGCCTCGAAGGCGCTGCGGTCGCCGATGCGATCGACGAGGTGAGCCTGCACTGCGGCTTGGGCGAGATCCCCGCCCGCGCGATCCACCGCGCCCGGCATGTCGCGGAGGAAGGAGTCGATGTCGGCCTTGGGGCGTGCCTGCTTCACGTGCTGGCGCCAGGTTTCGAGCACGGCCTGGTCCAGAGCCATGTAATTCTGCCGCGCCTCGGGCGACATGTCGTTGCGGATGAAGGGCTCGACCGCCGACTTGTAAGTGCCGACGCGATAGACGTTGGCGGTCACCCCGAGCTTGTCGAGGAGCCCCTTGTAATAAAGGTGCGTTCCGCCCGGCCCGGTCACCAGCACTCCGCCGAGCGGATTGAGCCAGATCTCGGAAGCCGCCGAGGCAAGCTGATAGCTGTCGTCGGAATAACCCGTCGCATAAGCGACGACGGGCTTCCCGGCTGCCCGGACGCGCCGGATGGCGTCGGCCATGTCAGCCATTGCCGTCTGGCCGCCGCCGCCGAATCCGTCGAGGTCGAGCGCGACTGCTTTCACTCGGCTGTCGTCCCTCGCCGCGTCGATCGCCGCGACCATGTCGCGCAGCCGGAATTCGCGCGTCCGGCTGCCCCCGACGACGTCCGAATAATCGACCCGCTGCGGCTGTTCGACCACGCTTCCCTTGAGCGAGAGGTCGAGCACGCCTTCCTTCACCGGCGCCGGCTTGGCCGAGAGGGCGGCGTAAATCATTCCGAAGAACAGCAGCATGAGGAGGAGCACCAGGGCGTCCTTGATGCCGACCAGCAGTTTCCAGATCGCGCGGACGAACTTCATCTGAACAAGCCTCGAACGTTGTGCTGCTGAGCGCTAGCCGAGGAAGGGCTGTACGGCCAAAGCTTTTCGATGGAGCGCCATACAGCTAGGCGCTCGGCGCGTGGATATGGCGGCCAAGATTTCACCCGAAGAGGCGCGCTCGACATGGGCGGCGGAGCTTCGAGCGACGATGACGCTCGCGTGGCCGCTGATCCTCGCCAACCTCACGCAGCAGGTGATTCAGGCGACGGACGTGCTTCTGATGGGAAGGCTTGGCGCCACGCCGCTTGCCGCGGCCACGCTGGCTTTGAACCTGACCTTCACCTTCAACCTCCTCCTTCTCGGGCTGCTCATCGCCTCGTCGCCGATGATGGCCACCGCGCTCGGGCGGAGGTCCAATGCCGTCCGTGACGTTCGCCGAACCTTCCGCGCGGGCCTGTGGCTGCTGTTCCTCACCATGCCCGCCTATTGGCTCGTCCTCTGGCACGCCGGAACGATCATGCGCGCGATGGGGCAGTCGGCGGAGCTTGCCGGCACCGGCCAGACGTTTCTTCGGGCCTATATGTGGTGCACCGCGCCTTGGCTCCTGTTCCAGCTGCTTCGCAATTTCGTCGCCGCGCTGGAGCGGCCGCGCGTGATTCTTTGGCTCAGCATCACCGGCATCGGCCTCAATGCGCTCCTCAGCTGGTCGCTCATCTTCGGCCGCCTCGGTCTTCCACGACTCGGCCTTGTCGGCGGAGGGCTCGGAAGCACGATCACCTGGCTGATCCTCTGCGGGGCGCTGATCGCGGTGGTTTCGGCGGACCGCCAGTTCTGCCGCTTCCACCTGTTCGGCCATTGGTGGCGGTTCGATCGGGAGCGGACCCTAGCGATGGTGAGGCTCGGCTGGCCCATCGGAGTGACGATGGCGCTTGAAATGGGCGTGTTCGCGCTCGCCGCTTACTTCATGGGCTGGATCGGGGCGCCGGCGGTTGCGGCGCATGCGGTGGCTTTGCAGCTTGCCGCTTTGACCTTCATGGTCCCATTGGGGCTCGGCCAGGCGGCGACGGTGCGCGTCGGGCTCGCGCTCGGGCGGCAGGACCAGGGAGCAATCGCTCGCGCCGGGTGGACCGCGTGGATCGCCGGAGTAGGCTTCATGGGCGTCATGGCGCTCATCATGTGGAGCATCCCGCATCGGCTGACCACCCTGTTCCTCGCGGACGTGCCTGCGAACGCTGCGGTGATCGCGCTTGCCGTCAGCTTCCTCCGGGTCGCCGCCGCCTTCCAGCTGGTCGATGGTGCGCAGGTGATCGGCGCGGGCATGCTGCGGGGCCTTCACGACACGCGCTGGCCGCTGATCTTCGCTCTCGTCGGTTACTGGGTCGTCGGGCTCGGAATCGGCTCCTGGCTCGCCTTCGGCCGGGATTGGAAAGGCGTCGGGATATGGATCGGCCTCGCGAGCGGGCTCGCCGCCGTCGCGGCGCTGATGCTCGCCCGCTGGATCTTGCGCGAGCGGATCGCGCTGACACGCCGCCGCCACGCCTGACCAAAAAGCATTCGCGGAACCGTTGACAGATGAATGGCTGACAACCACATGCCCGCCATCGCTGGCACTCTCACCGGGGGAGTGCCAGCGGATTAGTTCAACAAGCTGATCAAAGAGGGATCAATGGCAAAGGGTTTCAGGCCGCTTCATGACCGAGTCCTCGTCCGCCGTGTCGAGGCCGAGGAGAAGAGCGCCGGCGGGATCATCATTCCCGACACGGCCAAGGAAAAGCCGCAGGAAGGCGAAGTCGTCGCCGTCGGAGCCGGCGCTAAGAGCGAAGAGGGCAAGGTCACGCCGCTCGACGTCAAGGCGGGCGACCGCATCCTGTTCGGCAAGTGGTCGGGCACCGAGGTAAAGATCGACGGTGAGGACCTCATCATCATGAAGGAAAGCGACATCCTCGGGATCGTCGGCTGAGCCTTCGTCACTGCGAACATTCGGAACATTCAAGACTGAAAGGGTAGCCAAATGGCAGCCAAGGACGTGAAATTCAGCCGCGATGCGCGCGAGCGTATCCTCAACGGCGTGGACATCCTCGCCAATGCGGTGAAGGTGACGCTGGGTCCCAAGGGCCGCAACGTCGTCATCGACAAGAGCTTCGGCGCTCCTCGAATCACCAAGGACGGAGTCACCGTCGCCAAGGAGATCGAGCTCAAGGACAAGTTCGAGAACATGGGCGCGCAGATGGTGCGCGAAGTCGCCTCGAAGACCAACGACATCGCCGGCGACGGCACCACGACCGCGACGGTCCTCGCCCAGGCGATCGTCCGCGAGGGCATGAAGTCGGTCGCGGCCGGAATGAACCCGATGGACCTGAAGCGCGGCGTCGACCTCGCTGTGGGCAAGGTCGTCGAGGACCTCAAGAGCCGCTCGAAGGACGTGTCGGGCTCCAACGAGATCGCCCAGGTCGGGATCATCTCGGCGAACGGCGACCGTGAGGTCGGCGAGAAGATCGCCGAGGCGATGGAGAAGGTCGGCAAGGAAGGCGTGATCACCGTCGAGGAGGCCAAGGGCCTCGAGTTCGAGCTCGACGTCGTCGAGGGCATGCAGTTCGACCGCGGCTATCTCTCGCCCTACTTCATCACCAACCCCGAGAAGATGCAGGTCGAGCTCGCCGACCCGTACATCCTCATCCACGAGAAGAAGCTGTCGAACCTGCAGGCGATGCTTCCGATCCTCGAGGCGGTGGTCCAGAGCGGCCGTCCGCTCCTCATCATCGCCGAGGACATCGAGGGCGAAGCTCTCGCGACGCTCGTCGTCAACAAGCTGCGCGGCGGACTCAAGGTCGCGGCTGTGAAGGCTCCGGGCTTCGGCGATCGCCGCAAGGCGATGCTCGAGGACATTGCGATCCTCACCGGGGGCGAGATGATCAGCGAGGATCTCGGCATCAAGCTCGAGAACGTTACGCTGAACATGCTCGGCCAGGCCAAGCGCGTCACGATCGACAAGGACACGACGACGATCGTTGACGGCAACGGCACCCGCGAGAATATCGAGGGCCGAGTCGGCGCGATCCGCCAGCAGATCGACACCACCACGTCGGACTATGACCGTGAGAAGCTGCAGGAGCGGCTGGCGAAACTCGCCGGCGGCGTGGCGGTGATCAAGGTCGGCGGCGCCACCGAGGTCGAGGTGAAGGAGCGCAAGGACCGCGTCGACGACGCTCTCCATGCGACCCGCGCCGCGGTCGAGGAAGGCATCGTCCCGGGCGGCGGCGTTGCGCTGCTCTATGCGACGAAGGCGCTCGAGGGCCTCAAGGGCGAGAATGACGACCAGACCCGTGGCGTCGACATCGTCCGCAAGGCTCTTCAGTCGCCGGTGCGCCAGATCGCCGAGAATGCCGGCTGGGACGGCGCGGTCGTCTCGGGCAAGCTGCTCGAGTCGAGCGACGTCGAGTTCGGCTTCAACGCCCAGACCGAGACCTACGAGAACCTGGTCAAGGCGGGCGTGATCGATCCGACCAAGGTGGTCCGCACGGCGCTGCAGGACGCGGCTTCGGTCGCCGGCCTGCTGATCACCACCGAGGCGACGATCGCCGAAGTGCCCGAGGACAAGCCTGCCCCGGCGATGGCCGGCGGCGGCATGGGCGGAATGGACTTCTAAGTCCCTCGCTCAGTCTGAGTTGTTGGAAGGGCCGGTGGAGCGATCCGCCGGCCCTTCTTCATTGGCCATCGCATTGAGCATCGCATCGGCGTCGTTGAGCTGCTGGTTCTGCTCGGCCGTAGGCGAAGGTGGCCTCTGATCGCGGCAGGCGGTCACGCAGAGGATGAGGCACGCTAGCAAGACCTTCATCCGGCCCGACTACCACTCCGGCCGAAGATAAAAAAAGGGCCGCTCCGGCGGAGCGGCCCTTCCATAAAGCGTACTGAGAACGACTTACTTGGTCTTGTTCGACGTCGCGTTGGCAACGGCGTTCGACGCATTCTCGACCGCATTGCCGGCGGCGTTGACCTCGTTGCCGGCGGCGTTCAGCGCCTGGTCTGCGGCGTTGGTCGCCTCGGTCGACGCGGCGTTGACGTCGGTCTCGGCGTTGTTCTCGACGACCGTCTCGTTCGCGGCGTTGTTCGTCGATTCAGCCTTGTTGCACGCGGCGAGGCCGAGCGCGAGGACAGCAACGGTCACAATCGCAACCTTCTTCATGATCGTTCCACTCCCTTTCAAAGTGCCCAAAAGGCGGGCACCGGTCTCGGCCTTCGCGAGTCGCTAACGGCCAGACCGCGGCGCATAGCGGCAATCCCTACCGCCGCACAAGGGATTATTTTCACTCGCGGAATTGACCATATAAAGATATCTTTATATCCTTATCTCGTGACCTTGACGCTGCCTCTCGCCGACCGATTGCAGGCGCTCGCCGATCCGACTCGCCTGAGGATTCTCGCCTTGCTGCGGCTGATGGAGCTGTCGGTGGGCGAGCTCGCCCAAGTCCTCGGCCAGAGCCAGCCGCGGGTCTCGCGCCATCTCAAGATCCTTGCCGACGCCGGAGTGCTGGAACGCCGCAAGGAAGGAAGCTGGGTGTTCCTGACGCTCACCGACGCCAAGCGCATCGAGCCGATGTTCGCGCTGATCGACGGCTGGGCGGACGACCAAACGCAGGCGCTGTTCGCCTCCGACGCCGCGCGTACCGAGACGATCCGGGCCGAGCGGGCGGAAGCCGCCAACCGCTATTTCGCCGGCCATGCCGGGGTGTGGGACCAGATCCGTTCGCTTCACGTCGCCGAGAGCGAGGTCGAACGGGCGATCGACCGCGCGCTCGGCCATCGTCCGCTCGGCCGCCTGGTCGATATCGGAACCGGCACCGGCCGGATGATCGAGCTGTTCGCGCCACGCGCGACGGAAGCGATCGGCATCGACCGCTCGTCGGAGATGCTTCGCCTTGCGCGGGTGAAGCTCGAGTCCGCGGGCATCTCCTCAAGCCTGCGGCAGGGCGACATGTATGCGCTTCCCCTGCCCGACGAGACCGCGCAAAGCATCATCATTCACCAGGTCCTCCATTACGCCCACTCGCCGGCGGCCGCGATTGCCGAGGCGTCGCGAGTGCTTGCGCCCGGCGGGACGCTGCTGGTCGTCGATTTCGCGGCGCACGAGCGCGAGGAGCTGCGCACGACCGATGCCCACATCCGCCTGGGCTTCGAGGATGAGGTGATGATGGGCTGGTTCGCTTCGGCGGGCCTTGCGGTCGATCATATCGAGCATTTGAAGGGCGGAGAGCTGACCGTCACCTTGTGGCGCGGCGTCAAGGCGGTTGCTCGGCAGCGGAGGGCTGCATGAACGCCTTCGAGAGCCTCAGCCAGCATCTCCCGCTGTTCGCGGAAGCTCGAGGCGACATCCAGGTCAGCTTCGAATTCTTTCCGCCGAAGACGGAAAGCATGGCGGGGACCCTGTGGAGCTCGATCCAGACTCTCGCGCCGCTGCATCCGCGCTTCGTCTCGGTGACCTACGGCGCCGGCGGATCGACCCGCGAGCGCACGCACGCGACCGTGGAGCGCATCCTCAAGGAAACGGAGTTGACGCCCGCGGCGCATCTGACCTGCGTCGGAGCGACGCGCGACGAGATCGACGCGATCGCCCGCGATTACTGGCAGCTTGGCGTCCGCAACATCGTTGCGCTGCGCGGCGATCCGCCGCAAGCCGGCGGAAGCTATCAGGCGCACCCTGGCGGCTACGCCAATGCGGCGGAGCTGGTTGAGGGCCTCAAGCGCGTCGCGCCGTTCGATGTCTCCGTCGCCTGCTATCCCGAAGTCCACCCGGATTCCGGAACCCGCGAAGCGGACCTCGATAATCTGAAGCGCAAGGTCGATGCCGGCGCCGATCGCGCGATTACGCAATTCTTCTTTTCGCCCGACTGCTTCCTGCGTTTCCAGGACGCCGTCGCGGACGCGGACATCGACGTCGAGATCGTGCCGGGAATCCTGCCCGTCTCCAATGTCGCTACCACGCGCCGCTTCGCTCAGACATGCGGGGCGAGCATCCCTAACTGGCTCGACCAGCTTTTCGAGGGTCTCGACGATTTGCCGTCGGCGCGCCAGCTCATAGCCGCGACCGTTGCCGCGGAGCTATGCGGGCAGCTCTATGCCGGCGGAGTTCGCCACTTCCACTTCTACACGCTGAACCGAGCAGAGCTGAGCTACGCGATCTGCCACCTGCTCGGCGTCAGGGCGAAATCATGAGTGCTGCACAAACCCTCCGCGCCCGAGCGGCCGAACGAATCCTCATCAAGGACGGGCCCTATGGGACCGCGATCCAGGCCGAGAAGCTGCCGGCTGCGGCCTATTGCGCAGGCCTCGACCTGATGAAGGACCAGAAGGGCAACAACGACCTCATCAACCTCACCCAACCGCAGATCGTCCGCGCAACCTGCGAAGCCTTCGCCGAGGCCGGCGCGGAAATCCTTGCGACGAACACCTTCAATGCGAACGCGATCAGCCAGGCCGATTTCGGGGCCGAGCATCTGGTCGCCGACATCAATCGCGCTTCGGCGCGGATCGTACGCGAGGTCGCTGACCGCTATTCGAAAAACGGCAAGCCGCGCTGGGTTGCGGGCGCGCTTGGTCCGACGAACAAGACCTTGTCGCTGTCGCCCAACGTCAACGATCCTGCTTTCCGCGAGGTCGATTTCGACCAGGTGAAGGCGGTCTATCGCGAGCAGATCGACGCGCTCGTCGAGGGCGGCGTCGACTTCATCCTCATCGAGACGATCTTCGACACGCTCAACGCCAAGGCGGCTATCTTCGCGACGCTCGAGGCGGAGCAGGCTCTCGGCCGCGAGCTTCCGCTGATGATCTCGATGACCCTTACGGACCTCTCAGGACGCAACCTTTCGGGTCACACGGTCGAAGCCTTCTGGGCGTCGGTGCGTCACGCCCGCCCGGTCACCGTCGGCCTCAACTGCTCGTTCGGCGCTGCCCAGCTGAGACCACATCTCGCCGCGCTGGCCGCGCTCGCCGACACGCTGGTGATGGCATATCCGAACGCCGGTCTTCCGAACGAGCTTGGAGAATATGACGAAGCGGCGGAGGAAACCGCTCGCCAGGTCCGCGACTGGGCCGACAACGGCCTCGTCAACATCGTCGGCGGCTGCTGCGGGACGACCCCGCAGCATATTGCCGCCATCGCCGGGGCGGTGCGTGATAGCACGCCGCGCGCCGTCCCGGCTGCCCATCGTGGAACCCTGCTCGCCGGCCTCGAGCCGATGACGATCGCCGCCTGACCGATGGAGATGACGCGACTGAATGAGGCGGGCGCGGGCGCGCGATTCGTCAATATCGGCGAGCGCTGCAACGTCACCGGCTCCGCCCGTTTCAAGAAGCTGGTCATGGCCGGCGATTATGACGCCGCCGTCGAGGTTGCTCGCGACCAGGTCGAGAACGGCGCGCAGATCGTCGACGTCAACATGGACGAGGC